>NZ_NOIF01000116.1 GCF_002265265.1 Photobacterium sanguinicancri | reverse complement strand
TTTGTTGGAATCATTATTGCCAGAATAAAAAATTAAATCTTAAACTAGAATCACTAATCGGTCAGTGACACTAAAAGCCAATTTACTTCCTGATTAACGTCACAAATATAAGTCAGTGCCATTTGTCTTTATCGATATTTGATTCTGATACTCTTGAATTATAACAAGCAAAAAAAAAGCCAGTACATTAGTACTGACTTAAATAACTATACAATCACAAAAGTAATGTGATAAACGTCATGAGTAAGGTGTAATAATTAATTTAATGTAGGGTCTGCCTTTATTCGAGGAAGATTGCGCGGTAAATAAGTGCCTAAATAGGCTTCGGTTAATATTTTTGCTTCACGCGCCATTTCAGGTGGTATATCGCCATTTTCGCGATAGTTCATTGAATAAACCTTATCTGCAACCTGTAGCGCAATAGCAAAAATATTCACATCATTCGGCAATTCGGGTAATACAAAATAACGTCGATAGATGACTTCAACATGTTCCGCTAACAAAAGATCATTTTGTGCATCTGCATGTCGTATAGAAGTATAAGTATGTTGGCCAAGCAATATACGTTGCACGAGCGGATTGCCTCGATAATAGTTAACAAAGCCTTGCTCTATCATCCTATTAATGTCACTCCAATGGCAAATTTCTTCAGGTTTTATCGCTTCATCTAAGACGTGGGTGAAATCTGCGAATATGCCTTCCATTAGCCCATAAATGAGCGCTTCAATATTTGGATAATGGTGATAAACCGTAGAAGCTGCTATTGAGGCTTCTTTAGCAACATCATAAATTGAAATCGCATTCACATCACGGTGAGCAACCAAACTCGTAATGGCAGTGTGAATCCGTTCTAAGCGCTTCTCGGTTGATTCTCGCTTCATGCTTGATCCCTATTGTGCATTATGACTTACCGTTATAAATCTACTCACTGTCTTTTACCATCATGCGTAGACTTTCTTTCGAACCGAAATATTACCGCGCTATTCGACAATCCCTAGTTATTAAGACTGTCAATTAGAACGTATCTTAACGTATATACAGTTACCAATACTGTGCGAACACCACCATGCTCACAATATTTTCAATACCGACACTGCGCACAATATTGCTCGCACTAAGCCGATACTTGACTGTCTTAATCACATCTTGCCGTGCTAAGCAGCCTCAGTTCTTCAAATCAAAACTTACGTCTGTTAGCTCACTATTCATTTGATCAGAATCAATTTTCGTGGTCTCACCCCTTTCTCTCCTAAAATATGGTTATTCCATCACGGCCTGCTCGTCACATATCAGTATTAAACCGATAAGTGATTCTCATAACGAAAGTAAATATCCCTCCCTGCTTAAATAAATACCAGCATAACGTTTCGCAACATCCAATAAATGAAATAACATAGATACGGAGAATCATTATGGACGCGCAAGTATCCAAAGGAAAAATGGGGGTCACGAGCCTAGCACTATTTAGCTTATGTGCCGTTATCGTCGTTGATACATTAACTGCCTCAGCATCCATTGGTGTTAGTTCCATCGGCTGGTGGCTAGTAACACTGGTTATATTTGTTATTCCTTACGGTTTAATTACCTCAGAACTTGGTACAACTTACCCTGGTGATGGCGGTATTTACGATTGGGTTAAAAAAGCATTTGGATATAAATGGGCGGTAAGAACTACATGGTTCTACTGGATAAATGTCGGGTTATGGATGCCTGCGGTTTATATTATGTTTGCAGGTATGTTCTCAGAACTATTTGCACCTGGCCTTTCTTTATTCTGGCAAATCATTATTTGTATCGCTCTTACGTGGTTAACAATTTGGATTTGTAATGTCTCAGTCGATGTGGGTGTTTGGGTAACTAATATTGGCGCCATATTAAAGATAACGGTTATATCTATATTAGGTTTTGGTGGGTTTATTTATGCCGCTAAGCATGGCGTTGCGAATGAATTCTCGATTGAAGCCATGATGCCAAGTTTAGATACCGGCGTTGCCTTTTTACCTGCTTTAGTTTTCAACCTTATGGGCTTTGAACTTGTCGCCACAATGACCAAAGAAATGAAAGACGTCCGCGATATGCCTAAGTCTATTTTCCTTGCCGCTGCAATTACCGCTTTCCTTTACGTCTTTGGCACAGTGGGCATCTTGATGGCGCTGCCAGTTCAAGATATAGGCCTAGTCGCAGGTATTATCGACACATTACGTAAGTTGTTTGGCACTGGTTTATTTGGGCAAAGCATGGTCTACGTGATCGGTACAATGGCGCTATTAACCTTCATCGGTAACATGGTGACGTGGACAATGGGTGCAAGCCGTGCCGCAGCAGAAGCTGCTGGTGAAGGTGAACTGCCTGACGTTGTGGCTAAGATGTCAGAAAAACACGATACACCTGTCGGCGCAAATAACATCACAGGGATCTTATCTACTGTTGTCATCATTGCGTATGCCATTTTTGCGCAAAGTAGTGACGAACTATTCTGGTCTGTATTTGCCTTCTCTAGCTGCATCTTCTTACTCCCATACCTATTCATGTTCCCGTCATACCTAAAACTACGTATTGCTGATGGTGATCGTGAACGTCCGTTCCGTGTACCTGGTGGCATGGGTGTGCAATGGCTACTCAGCATTGTTTGCTTCCTCACTATTGCGCAAGCCGTGGTGCTATTTATCTTCCCTGACCTGTTCACTCTCTCTGTTGATTGGGTTTACAGCGCCCCAGTGCTGTTTGGCGTAATACTCACCGTCGGGATTGGTGAGTACCTGCTTACATTGGCCGTGAAGAAAAAAGCACAATCGGAAAAAACGGTGACTTATGAAGAGCACACCGCTTAGTGCCCCCCTGCTTTAACTGCGAATTCAAACAAAAATAAATAAGGACATAATCATGACTAAGCAATTAGATACCACACCAAAACAAGATGGATTCAGAATGCCAGCGGAGCACGAACCTCAAGCAGGGATTTGGATGGCATGGCCAGAGCGTACCGACAACTGGCGCTATGGTGGCAAACCCGCTCAGGCTACCTTTGTTGCCGTCGCAACAGCAATAGCAAAAACAACGCCAGTAACTATGGTGGTGAGTGCGCATCAATTCGAGAATGCACGCGCTATGCTGCCGAGTGATATTCAGCTACTGGAAATGAGTACCGATGATTCTTGGATGCGTGATATTGGCCCTTCGTACGTGGTAAATGACAACGGTGAACGTCGTGGGGTTGATTGGCACTTCAACGCTTGGGGAGGCTTACTCGATGGTTTGTATTTCCCATGGGATAAAGACGATGCTGTCGCGCGAAAAGTGTGTGAAACCCTCGGCGACAATAGTTACCGCGCTCCTATTGTGCTTGAAGGTGGGTCTATTCATGTCGATGGCGAAGGCACACTGTACACAACGGAAGAGTGTTTGCTGCACCCGAGCCGTAACCCTGATTTAACGCGTGAACAAATTGAAGCCGTACTTAAAGAGCACCTTGCGATCGAAAAAATCATTTGGATCCCGCAAGGTTTATTTAATGATGAAACAAATGGCCATGTTGATAACCTCATCCATGTCGTTCGTCCCGGCGAAATAGCATTAACATGGTGTGATGACGAAAATGACCCGCAATACCCAATCTCACGCATGGCATTAGATATACTAGAGACAGAAACCGATGCAAAAGGCCGTCGGATTAAAGTGCACAAATTGCCTATGCCAGGCCCTCTATTCATAACGAAAGATGAGGCAGGCGGCATTGATGCATCAGACGGCATGGAGCGTGTTGCGGGTGAACGGTTAGCAGGTTCTTACGCTAACTACCTGATCTCTAACAAACACATAGTATATCCGCTGCTAGATAAAAATCACGATGCCGAAGTCGCAGACATGTTGGGCACTATCTACCCGGGGTACCAAGTATCTGGCGTAAATGCACGAGAGATCCTACTGGGTGGCGGTAATATTCACTGTATTACCCAACAAATCCCTCGCGTGTAATCAAAAAGGTCAAAACCATAGAGTAATTCGCCTCTTTAGTATTTGCTAAAGAGGCTTTTCATTCGCTTCATTTCACAATTTATATTTGCTGCAGGAATAAAAACGCACTCACCTTACTGTTACAGCCTTGACTTCACGCTTGTAAAACTTATCATAACGACAATTAATCCGTTTTCGTTATAGGAGGTACATAATATGTTTATTAATACACGTATTCCGCTACGTACCTTCTTTACACCTATCGCCTACCATCAGCGTCCGCTGATCGCTTAGCTCAGGCAGTAAATATTCACTATTTACTGCCGCCAAAGACATACTCAATCAGCCTACAGTAAACTCTCCGATCACAATTAAAATGTGACGGTTATCTGATTGCACCTTGTCAGCTTGCGGCATATTCAAATGCAATAGCAAAATATCGCCATCAATGAGCGAATACGAGGCAATACAATGACAATTAAGCATTGGTCTAAAATGGAAATGCTCCATGAGACAGTACAAAACAAAAATATCACTTTAAAAGGCACACACAGTTACTATAGCGGCGCCTACGATAATGGTTTTGAACAGTCGGTTGTGCGTTACCTTCATGGTGATGAAGTCAGTAAACATTGGGAACCACGCTGGGAGATAGATAAGCTCTCCATTGGTGATTACGTTTGTATCGGTGCGGAAGCGGTGATTTTAATGGGCGGTAACCATACCCATCGCGCAGATTGGTTCTCCCTGTACCCTTTCATGGATAAAATTGAAGAAGCCTATCAATCAAAAGGCGATACCATTTTAGAAGATGGCTGCTGGATTGGTATGCGTGCCATGATAATGCCAGGTGTTACCGTTGGTGAAGGGGCAAATTATTGCTGCAAACAGCGTAGTCACTAAGGATATCCCGCCTTACGCCATTGTAGGCGGCAGCCCAGCAAAAGTAATTCGTACACGTTTTTCTGACGATGTTACCTCTCGCTTACTAGCCCTAAAGATTTATGATTGGCCTGAAGCCAAGTTCGAGGCATTAAAAGGCATTATCTGTAGCAATAATATTGATGCATTAGAGCATGCGCATAATATCAACCGTAACTAAGCTATAAGTAAGCCCAGTCGACATAACACCAACTGGGCTTAAATATTAATTAGTACGATTTACTGCGCAATATCCAATTGATTAGCTGTCACGCCATTAGTACGGAACCAACCCGCGATACTAAAACGTGGCTTATTGGTTGGCAGCACTTCATGCGGAAACTGCTCAGATAAAAACACAAACAGACGGCCTGACTTTGGCGGCAAAGTAGTAATAATATTGCCATCCAAATCATAAACCACCAACTCACCTGCATCTTCTTTGTTCCAAGCGTCGTTCATGTAAAAAACAGTCGTTAAACGGCGGTTTTCGTTACCATGAAAACAGTCGAGGTGCTTCTTATAAAAGTCACCTTTTTCGTACTTAGCAAAGTGCGCTTCATACTCAAATAAACCTAGGTAGAAATGTTGATTTGCAGCACGACGAATCTCTTCCATACGAGAAAGAAAATCATCAACCGCTGCGCCTTGGCTCTCTGCCAACCAGTGAATTTTATCACTGCGGATAGAGGATTCACGCATCACTTCATCGTTACGACCAATACACGCTTTTTTCCACTCATCAGGCATGCAGGCTTTTAAGTCTTCAACTTGTTCAGCAGAAAGAAAGTCATCCCAGATGTAGTAACCGTTTGTATCTAGCGCTTCAATTAAATTGTTCATCAACATTTCATTGCGAATTATTCAGGGATGCGCGTTATATAACCATCCTCCCCGCGTCACAATTCGATTTTCTTGTCGTAGTAATAGGCCAAATTACTCAACCTATATAATCAATGAATTAGCGCATAAACCCGCCAGTCATCATTGGTGGCTTTTATGCTATTGATAATATATTTTGCTTTTTACCCTCTTTATGCTCGATTTCGAGTAAAATACTCCCGCTAATTTTCCCTCAATACGGATTCATCATTTTGCATACTCTTTCTCAGCTAAAATCTGGCGAACTGATCGGTACTAAACGCCTAAAACTTGCCGAAGGCTTAACCGATTTTCCTCTCGAAATTCTGACCTTAGCTGATACGTTAGAGGTGCTGGATTTATCTGATAATGCACTTAGCTCACTGCCCGATGCTTTAGTTAAACTGACCAAGCTAAAAATCATTTTCGCATCAAACAACCAATTTGATACGTTACCAGCGGTATTGGGGCAATGTCCTGAACTTGAAATGATCGGTTTCAAATCTAACCACATTAGTCACGTGCCTGAAAATGCGTTACCGGCGAAGTTGCGCTGGCTAATTCTGACCGACAACCGCATTGAAGTGATGCCTGAAACGTTAGGTGAGCGCCCTCGCCTACAGAAGCTAGCATTAGCGGGTAACTGCCTTACAGCATTACCACTGAGCATGTCGAAGTTATCCAATCTTGAATTACTACGTATTTCTGCAAACAAACTGCAACAATGTCCTGAGCAGCTTTTGCAATTGCCTAAGTTAGCTTGGTTTGCATTTGCAGGAAATCCATTTTGTGAATCAACATTAAAAGTTAAATCTGTACCATCAATTGCTTCAAGCCAATTTGAATTAGCTCAATTACTTGGCCAAGGGGCATCTGGTGTTATTTCAAAAGCGATGTGGAATGGCGACCATACTGGGTTTCCCGCTGATATCGCCGTAAAAGTCTTTAAGGGTGAAGTCACCAGTGATGGTTACCCTGAAGATGAACTACAAGCTTGCTTAAAAGTCGGAAATCACCCTAATTTAGTCCAATCATTGGCCCAAGTGAATGAAGAGGGTTACTTAGCGTTGATCATGAACTTGATCCCAGCTCACTATAATAACCTTGGCTTACCACCAAGCCTTGATAGTTGCACACGCGATACCTTCCCTACCGGTTTTACCTTACCAGTAACAGATATAGCACGCATGGTTGAACAGATGGAGGGCGTATTTGCGCATCTGCATGACAATCAAGTGTGTCATGGTGATTTATACGCGCACAACACCTTGTTTGATGAGAATGCGAATATCATTTTTGGTGATTTTGGCGCAGCGTCTATGTATCACATGCTTAATGAGCAGCAACAACAACGTATTAGAGCTATAGAACAACGTGCACTGCATCACTTTATTGATGATCTACTTAGTGTTTGCGCAGAAAGTGATAAAGCCTCTGAGGCTTATCAAGCTTTAGCAAAACGTATATGGACAGAAGGCATATAGCCATAAGGTATCCAGTCAGAACGCATAGCTTACAGTGAGATCAGTTCGCGTTATCGTCCTGATGATAAATACAACTTATAACCAATCCAGATAAAAGAAGGGCTACCCCAATGAGGTAGCCCTTCTTATATTTATCTAATTACAGCGCTTTTACCGTAAACCAAATTAGCAACTAGCGGCGCTTGTCGTTATTACGTGCAGGCTTACGCTTGTTTTTAGGAACATAATTCAGAATAGACACTGGCAGTTCTTTTGTCGGAACGAAACCGTCAACATCTTTACGAACAAGCAAATGGCCTAACAAGCTTTCAATCATGCACAAGTTTTTGAAATCGTCTCTTGATACTAAAGAAATCGCTTCACCCGATGCACCAGCACGGCCAGTACGACCAATACGGTGAACATATTCGTCAGCTGGGAATGGTAGATCGTAGTTCACAACACGATCAAGATCATCGATATCGATACCACGCGCAGCAACACCTGTTGCTACCAATAGTTTCAATTCGCCAGATTTGAATTTTTCAAGTACTTGCTCACGCGCAGCTTGGCTTCGGCCACTGTGGATCGCTTCAGCAACAATGCCACGTTTTTCTAGCTGTGAAACTAATTTAGCCGCACCATGTTTTGTTTCGATAAAGATAAGTGCTTGTTCCCATTCATTCTCTTTAATCAAATGGCTAAGAAGTGCCGATTTCTTGTCTTTATCTACCGAGATTAACCATTGATCGATCTTTGGTGCTGTATCGGCATTTGCCTTCACAGCAATCTCTACTGGGTTTACGATAGCCGTTTTCGCTAGTGCACGAACTTGCTTTGACAAAGTAGCAGAGAACAATAAGTTCTGGCGATCTTCTGGTAGACGTTCCATGATTTTATTGATGTCTTCAATAAAGCCCATGTCCAACATGCGGTCAGCTTCATCAAGAACCAATATTTCTAGTGCATCAAAGTGAATAGCTCGTTGGGTATACATATCCAACAAACGACCAGGCGTTGCTACTAGGATATCAACACCATCGATCAAGCGTTGTTTTTGATCGGCGTAATCAACACCACCATACATAGCAAGTGATGTATGCTGAGAATACTTGCTGTATTGCGCAATATTCTTTTCTACCTGAATCGCAAGTTCGCGTGTAGGCGTTAAGATTAACGCACGGATACGTTTAGCACGTACTTCTACATCGCTATCTAACATAGTTAGAATAGGTAACGCAAAGCTAGCCGTTTTACCTGTACCCGTTTGAGCACCAGCAAGAAGGTTACGACCTTTCAAAATAGCGGGAATAGCTTGTTCTTGAATAGGGGTCGGCTTGCTGTAGTCCAATTCGGCGATGGCTTTTAGGATTGATTCGTGTAATCCAAGCTTAGAGAATGACATGTAGGATCTCGGTAGAAAATAATAATCAACAGCCTCCGCATAAGCCGAGGCTGAAAGCATAGCCGCACAGTTTAACAGAATCCCGCACTAAGATGCACCGCACACTTTTTCAAACCGATAAAAAAGACTTACGTCTGAATAGCTAAGTCCACTAGTCATAGTAATATTACGCATAAAACACGGCACTAAACCCATCCTGCATTTTATGCGTGACACGTTAATGATTAATTGCACTTTAAAGCATTCACACCGCAAACTATTTAACTATTTTCAATGACATAGGAAATGTAACCCTTTACTCTTAACACACCTTTCTTTTGATGCCATGTGTTCGCTATGTCCGTTGCTTTAAACACTTCCCCATTTGTTGTGTATTACGACCCAAAATCAGTTGAATCTCTTCGCCAAGGGCTAATCACTTACCGTCAACTCCTAGAATCTGATGGCGCCTTCTCAGATTTCCATTGTCAGGTACGCTTTGAGGTTATCTCTGGTTGTGACGATCGTATTGGCAGCCTTTACCAAACGAAGCTCGCTAACCTCACATTTGGCTATAGCGACGGCAATACCGATGGCATACAGGCAGAACAAACACTGAGTTCAACCCACCTCACCTCTGAAAGCGCCTTTTTCCTTCGCGCCTGTCAGCATCCTCAATTGGAAGAGCAGCTAACACAAACGGCCAAACTCATTTGCCAAGTCTCTCGGAATATCAATGACTCATCTGGAATGTGGATCTCAGAATGTGAGGTTTTTGGGATGCTGCCATTGTTCATGATAGCAATAACCTACCCTAACAATGCCTACTTATTCGGAGGCTATATCATCCCGTACTGGGATTCAGAACACGCGCCCCTTGGCGAAGATATGCTGGCTTTACTCGCGAGTCACTTAGGCTATAACCAACATACGCTAAAGGCCTTCTGTTACTGTGATAACAGCAGCGCCAGAGCACGCATGTTTAGCCTTGAATACCTTAGTCACCATGGTGTCGACTTTGTACAAAGTGAAGCCATTGAAGGTGGATTACTGGGTGTACTTCGCCGTAATCCTGATGAATTCAACACCTTTAAATCGCTATTAAAGCAGCGCTTTGCTGAACAAGATTACCTACAATACACGGACGATACGCGTTATTACCAAGAGCACCCGGTTGAAAGTTTCATCTACACAATAATGTCGCCAAGCAAAGGTGATGATTATTACGATCGGGATGAATACCACCAAGTGTTGCTAGGTAACTTTATCAACTCACCGGGCGACGAAGTTGCTGCTGAACTCAAACTAGAAATAGAGCAATACTTAGGGCGGCCAATTGTTGCACCGAAAGCGATTGAAGATGAAGACGATTATTACCGCGACAATTACTATATTTACGGTACGGGTGAGCAAGATTGGAAAGCCTTTGTAACCGATGGCTTTGAGCACGGTCGTGATATTTGGCATTTCGTCGAAACAGGTGAAAATCCAAGTATTCTAGATCAGGTAACACCTTGTGATATGGCCGCTGTAGCCAAAGCGGGCAACTTCAATATTCACAAGAAAATTGCCTATCATGTCGGCGGATTTGATACTTACCACGCTGAAATGGCATCGATCATTTATGACTTGATCGTAGACTGGAATGATGAGGATGATGCTGAAGAGATCCTCACCAATAACCGCCTAAAACTGTTACGCATGTTTGATGTTCTTCATCACTGGAACGGCAAGCAAGCATTCCACCCTGATTTTGCGAACGAGATAGTCGAGACCTATGAGCTTCTCACCGATGACGCTTTTATTGCGCGTTATAATAGCGATTGGCAAGCACTGCTAATCCGTCATATTGGTGAGTTTTCAGGGTATAGTAGCGCAATCGCACATGATGAATTCAAGCGTTGTTACACACTAATACAAAGCCATCGTTCGGACATCATCGTCCTATTAACCAAGCTAACGAAGACGCAAGACTTCGATGCCGTTACTCACATGGCACTGTGCGCCGCCATTGTGGAATGGGACAAAATACATCAACAACATGATGAGCTATCGTTATACGCGCTTAACCAGTTAGAGCTAAACCTTGAAACACTGATCTATCGCGACTTAAATGAAACCAGTCACTTTATTTGCCATACCGATGACAAACCGTATTCTTATGACACACCCAATAGCGAAGACCTCGCTAAAGCGGCTGATGATTGGCAATTTATACAGGGGTTCCTCACCCAACAACATGATCACTTTGAAGAAGCGCTGGCCCGTTTTGAGCCTCAGTTAATCCGCCACGAGCGAAAAGAAAGCATTAACCCAGCACAACCCTATTATGAGTTTTTACGTAACTTCAGTGATAACGCACAAAAGCTTTTAGTTTGCGCCCAAGTTGGAGCACACATAGATAATTTTGCGCTTCAGTCATTCTGCACACGTTTTGTGTCACTCTGGTTGCGTGTTGCTCCCTGTAAAACAACGCGCATGCTAGCGGATTTCTTTTCTGATCCTGAGGTTAAAAAACCGAAAGCGAGTGCCGATTTAGTCAAGCAACTCGACGCATTAACGCCACTGGCTTCGCTTGCCTATCAAATAGAAACTATTGTTGATAACATCGGTTGGGATGATGACGAAGCCGCACTGCTCGCGCCATTTTTCAAGCAATGGATAACGGAACAAACCAAACAACACCAACAGCAGTGCATACGGTTAGCACTACGCTTAATATTACCCCGTAACGAACAGCAGTTTTATATCGCCCTTCAGAAGGCAAACCCTGAACTGACCATTCGCTATTTTGATGAAACTGTACATTACTTGATGATGAACAGCATTCGTCGCCAAATACACAGAGCTTATTCTCCTAGCCAATCGAACAAAGAAGACGAGGCGCAGGATCTTCAACAATTCAGTTCAATATTAGCAACTACGGCACCGTTAACCACAGAGCAAGTCACAACACTACTCGCCTTATGTGATAAATACCGTGTCAATGAGTTCGATACGCTTTATGGCATGGCAGAATTGGAGACGTTGTTTTACTACACCTCCTCACATTTACAAGATGCAATCATGCGCTTGTTCGCTGCCAGACCACGCCTTGGTTTAACGCACCTTTATTGCAAAGATAAAACGACACAAGCCAAATTGTGCCAAAAAATGCACGAACATGGCGCTAATATTCATGAATTACTGTCTTATTCGCTAGATCAGGGATGGGACAAAAGTTTACCTTGGTTTGCTGAACAACCACAAATACGTCAGTACACCGATAAACTCAATCTAGAAGAACTTCTGAAACTATTAGAATCTTTAGCACGCTACCCAGAATGCCAATCACTAATAGATCACTATGCTGCGCATAATTCTCGTAATGTTCGTGATTTGGTTGCCGACATTCAAGCTGGAAAATACAGTAAAACAGTCACCTCAAATATTGAAATAATTAATTATGGGATCTTCGTTGAAGGGGCCACAGAAGAAGAACTTGAAGAAATAAAGCAAGAACAAGAAGAAAGTGACTGTCTCTTGTTCTATAAAATTGAACATCGCAAAGAGACGCTGCAGATTGATAATGAATTAAATCGTTCGTTTGGACTTCAGCTGGGGTATTTTGCCGATGACGATAATGAAGATGAATTAGCGCCAGAATTGGAGCTAACCATCAAATTACACCATCCATACATGCACAGTGAAGATGGCTACTTATCTGATTGGACTACCACCATCTCACTCGGCCGCTTAACCTATGTTGGCTGGACGATGTCGGATCGTGCGTTAAGCATCTGCGGTATTTACCGATTTGAAATATATGACCCTTCTGGTGTTTTAGTCGCCGAAAAAACCTTCCACGTAATGGAAAACAAACCCCGCTATGTAGCTGAACTGACGGCGCTTTTAGATGACGAGAGTATCGACATTGCTCATATTGGTAGTTTAACCCTCGCCAATGGTGAACTGGACTTCATGCAATACAATCAGTCTGCAAGCGGTTTAATTTTAGGCAATAAATTGCACTCATCCGTCACGCAGGTTTATCGTTATCAGCGCCAAGATCAGTTGGAAATGGTCGATATTCGGCTTAATCAAACTCAGCCAGATCACTGGTACCCAGCAGCAAACCAACTGTACCCATACTTAGAAAGCCGAATAAAAGGTAAAACGCTATTAGTTGGAGAGCCAGGCAGTATTAAAGCGGCGCAGCAATGCACCAAAACTTGGCGTAAAAAAGTCACCAAAACTGAGGCCGTTCATCTAATTCAACCCGATGAGAGTAATGCATCTAACGTTTTAGCGGTTCACTTAGCCCGTAAAGGTATGCGAGTCTATTTAGGTTATAACCCCTCAGGCGAACTTTGCCGAGTTGCAATTGTTAACATCAAGTTTGGTTTACTGCGAAGGTTCTTCATCCGCGTCATGAATAAAATTTCCAAGAAAATTATTCATAGTGCAGGCATTTATCAACCGTTGTAAGCTCCGTTTTTCGTCGTAGTGTGTCGAATTAAGCTTAACGGCTTGCTGCACATAGCAAGCCGTTCACAAAACGGGATAGAGTCCATCGTGGTACTTGAGGTTTCATTCCCTTAGATTCACCTGTAAAGTACGCAAAATCGGTCGTTTACCGCTATCTTCAGGCATAGTAATGAATGTTCTTGCGCTGAATACGCATTGCGGTAAAAGTAACAATATAGAGAAATATCCATGAATATCGAAAATACTGTAATCGAAACACTAGACGAACTTGAACTTTTTCTTATTTCAATCGAAGACGGTGGTCTTGGCCTGACAAATGTTGCTGGTATTGCAATGGCAACGAACAACACTGATGGTCGTCCATTTGTTGCTGTGCTAGATGACAAACACCAATTATTATTGGGCCGTTGGGTATCTCAAGACGTATACGAAAACGGTAAAGAGATGGTACGCAGAGGTCCACAGCGTAAGAAACACTAATTACTGCATTCTAAAATAGCGCCATCCTTCTGCGATGGCGCTGTTTTTAGTTTTTAGCGTCCACGGCATTTCACTCAAAGCCCTCATGAGTCAGCGCAGCCAATATCACAACAAGTTCAATTCAATTTTACATATTTCAAATTAGAACTCTTCATAATCAACCACTTTAGATGCATTCAAACTGTACCCCATAGTGATATTACTGGTCCCATCTACGATATAGACATCTTCTGATTTAACAGATGAAGCAATAACCCCTTCAACCCAGACCGGATACTTAACATTCTTTACCTTATACCCTTCAGGGAACGATATACGGACAATCTGGTTTGCTGGTGGAGGCGGCATATGAATACAAGCGCCAGCAACGGGAACCAATAAAAAGTCCGTCGTCACCATGGCGTCGGAGAACTCAATTGGGACAAGAAAACCGGGGATACGGACATTCTTTCCATCAAAGGTTGTGGTGATCGCTTCCGCTGACTTTTTCTGTGCTTGTATATACAGCCTTCGTAATTCAAGCAATTCATCGACATCAATACCTTTGGACTTTAGTTGTTTCTTGATTAAAGCAATACGATCTGTGTCTTGCTGCCCACTAGACTGCATTAGCGTGAAAACACGTTGAAGTTGTAACCTCTCTTCATCACTGAGGTCTGGAAGTGTTATCGGATTTTGGGCAGTTTCAGGCCTTAATGATTGCCACTCAATTGTGATTGGATCGTTGGCATAACTACCTAACGAGGCTGACATCAAGACCATCACGAATAGAAACTGAATAAGCTTTTTCAACATTCATCATCCTTTCTTAAAATAATCAAAAAACTGTAATTAAAAACAGTTAAAGGTAATTCAAGCTGATGACCTAAAGCGTATTTTTATAGATAACACCATCTTTCATGATCAATTTAATGGTATCTGGACTCTCAGGGCGCTTTTCTGCACCAAACCACTTGTCACCAGTACCCACAACAGAAAAGTCACTTAAAGGGTTGCCATCTAATAACAGAATGTCTGCATAAGCACCCGTTTCAATCACCCCTAATTTAGCTTTTGGATAGGGGTTAGTGAAATCACCTGTTAATTTCGAAATCTCTCCTCCAACAGATGTTAATGTTTTCAAAGATTCATAAGGGCCAAAGAACGCATTATTTAAATGTTTTTCGTAAGCTATTTGAATGTTACAGGCATCTACAGAACCAACACAGTCAGTTTGAAATCCACGCTTAACTGGGCACTTCTTCATATTAGGAATGTAGTTTTTAAAGGTTTCACTCGCCGATTTCGCTTTTGCTAAACTAGAAGCTACATTTTTCACGGCAGGAATATCCAAAAGGCCGGGATCAAATGCCGTTAAGTTCGTCGTTATATAGGCGCCTTTTTCCGTCATGACTTTGGCAATATCACAATCAAATGCGAAACCATGTTCAATCGAGATAACTCCCGCATCAAGTGCGCTAAGAATGGCTTCTTTACGGTAAGAGTGCGCCATTACATAGCTACCATAACTATCAGCAACAGCAACAGCAGCTTTAATTTCTTCAGGAGAACCCGCCAATAGTTGCCAAGGATCAAATGCTGATACGACCCCACCAGACTGCATATATTTCAGCTGAGTTGCCCCCATACGGAAATTATTTCTCCCATACTTTTTAACGTCAGCAACACTATCAACTTCTTGCGCCATATTCAGGCGACCAAAATTTGTTTCGCTACCCACAGGAGCCGAGAAGTTTGCAAAATCCGCGTGACCCCCTCTAGTGCCGAGAAAAGCACCTGATGGATAATAACGTGGACCAACAATTTCCCCTGAGTCTATGGCTCTCCTTAAACCACCGTTTGCACCACCCGCATCACGCACAGTCGTGAAGCCTTGCATAAGGTACATCCTCGCCATTCGAGAACCATGAATGGCAAAGTCTTCCCAAGTCATATTTGCTTCCATTGCAGGCAAATTTGGCCCCATGAGCATCAAGTGCGCATGATTTTCAATAAAGCCTGGTGTTAGGGTTTTTCCCGTACCGTCAATGGTAGTCGCGTCGTCTCGAACTTTAATGTCTTTATCAGAAATGGTTTTAATGATATTCCCTTCAACTAATACATGATAATTTTCAAACAGCTTATTTTCGAGGCCATTAAATATATCGACATTCTTGAAGAGTATTTGTACTGCAGGTTTTTCTTCCGAAGCAAAAGCCATTGATATCATTAAGGTAAATAGAGGTACAAGAACAACAATCTTCATGTATAGTCCCTTCTAGATAAAATATTTTCACCTTAACCATCGCAATCATATTTGATGGTTACAGACTGAGAAACTCATAAGAAGTTAAGGCCACGTTTATTATATTGTCAACGTCACATAAAATAATAGCTTTCAACTAATAAGAATAATAAGCTAACAAATATTATGTGGGATAT
>NZ_NOIF01000115.1 GCF_002265265.1 Photobacterium sanguinicancri | reverse complement strand
ACCCCTCCACGGGGTGTTGCTACACTGTACTTGGCAAAAATACAGCAATTGAAACGCGCTACTGCGCATTTCAATAAAGATGGTGGAGGGAGATGGATTCGAACCATCGAAGGCAGAGCCGACAGATTTACAATCTGTTCCCTTTGGCCACTCGGGAACCCCTCCACGAGTGCGGAGCGGATAATATCAAACCCTCTGATGCTGTAAACCTTTTTTCTTTAAATTTTGCGCGCTTGCTGAATTTTTCGGCATATTGTATTAGCTAGACTCTTTATTGCTTAACTTTACATTTCTTTACCGCGCAGGTGACATAACTCAGATATTATTCAGCTAGTGCTAGATCTCTAGATTTATATGGTTTTTTTATCATGAAAAAAGTAATTGTTGCTGTTGTTGTGGCTGTCGCTTTGGCTGGTGGTAGTCAGTTTATCTTTAATGGCGAATCGCAAGCGGCTGAAAAATCGTCGAAAAGTATGGCGGCGCAACGTGCTGTCGCAGTGACAACGGGTGTTGTTGCTTCAGAACCTGTTGCTCAATCCCTTTCGTTAGTGGGTAAGCTGGAAGCGCAGCGCTCGGTAATGGTGGCAACAGAAGTGTCAGCTAAGGTAAATAGTATTACGGCTGGTGTGAATAGCCGAGTGAATAAAGGTGACTTACTCTTACAGCTTGACGATGCAAAGGCACGCGCCAGTTATAGTGAAGCGAAAGCTTACCTGGCGGATGAGAAGCGTAAATACGTTGAATTCGAACGCTTAGTGAAACGTGGCGCGTTAACCCAAACAGAATTAAACGGCCAGCTTGCTAGCGTTCAAATTGCGGATGCACGATTAGATGCGGCCAAAGTCCAGCTGGATGATCATGCTATTCGCGCACCGTTTGCTGGCACTGTGGGTTTGATTGATTTCAGTGAAGGCCACTTAGTGGCAACAGGCACTGAACTGTTCTCACTTGATGACCTTTCTAAGATGCGGCTTGATATTCAAGTACCAGAGCAATACCTCTCTTTTCTTCGTGAAGGCATGACAGTGAATGCCACCAGTCAGGCATGGCTGAATACCGCTTTTAGCGGCAAAATTGTCGCGATTGATTCTCGCGTACAGCGTGATTCCTTGAATATCCGTGTGCGAGTCAACTTTGATAATAAAGACAACAAGCTCAAACCTGGGATGCTAATGGCAGCCAATTTAGACTTTATCCCTCAAGAAGCGGCGATTATTCCTGTTCAAGCACTGGAGTATTCAGGCTCAAAACGCTTTGTGTATGTGGTGGATGACGTGGGTATCGCTCACCGCACCCAAGTTGAACTGGGTGCACGTATTGAAAATGAAGTGGTGATTGAGTCGGGTGTCGGCATTGGCGATCGCATCGTGGTGCAAGGACTTGTGAATATTCGAGATGGCGCAACGGTCAATGATTTGACCGCGCAGCAGGCCGATGGAAAAAAGACGAAGACTGATACTCAGATTAAGGCGGGTGCCTAATGTGGTTATCTGATGTCTCTGTAAAGCGCCCTGTTGTCGCGATTGTACTGAGCTTATTGTTGGTCATTTTTGGTGTTGTTTCATTTTCTAAGCTCTCTGTTCGTGAAATGCCAGATGTTGAAAGCCCTGTGGTGTCGATCCATACCTCTTATAAAGGGGCATCGGCAACCATCATGGAAAGTCGGATCACCACACCGCTGGAAGATGAGCTTTCAGGCATCAGCGGGATCGACACGATTCAATCAACCACACGTAACGGTTCTTCGCGGATCAGCGTGACCTTTGAGATGAATTGGAATCTAACCGAAGGGGTCAGTGATATTCGTGATGCGGTGGCACGTGCACAGCGCCGTTTGCCTGATGAAGCTGATGATCCTGTGGTATCGAAAGATAACGGCAGTGGTGAACCTGCGGTTTACGTCAATCTAACCTCAAGCGTGATGGATCGTACCCAGCTAACCGATTATGCCGAACGCGTGTTAACTGACCGCTTTAGCTTAATTAACGGTGTAAGTTCGGTGGATTTAAGCGGTGCGCTGTACCGCGTCATGTATGTAAAGCTAAAGCCTGATCAAATGGCAGGCCGCGGCATTACCACTCAAGACATTGTGAGTGCGCTCAATGAAGAAAACGTAGAGCTGCCTGGCGGTATTGTGCGTAATGACATGACCACCATGTCGGTACGTACCGCGCGTCTATATCGTTCAGCAGAAGACTTCGCTTATTTGGTGGTGCGTACAGCCGAAGATGGTTCGCCAATTTATCTGAAAGACGTGGCTGATGTGTCTATCGGTGCGCAAAACGAAAATGCGACCTTTAAGAATAACGGGGTATCGAATTTAAGCCTTGGCATTATCACCATGACAGATGCCAACCCATTGAATGTATCAAAAGGGGTGTACGAAGAAGTTGAGCGCATGCAGCGTTTTATTCCCGAGGGGACTTCTTTATATGTTGATTACGATTCAACGGTGTTTATTGAACGCTCAATCAACGAAGTTTACAGCACGTTGTTTGTCACTGGCATGCTGGTTGTCATGGTGTTGTACATCTTTATCGGCCAAGCGCGTGCCACTCTGATCCCTGCGATCACTGTGCCTGTCTCGTTGATTTCGGCCTTTATGGTGGCGTACTTCTTTGGTTTCTCTATTAACTTACTGACCTTAATGGCGTTGATACTGGCGATTGGCTTGGTGGTCGATGATGCCATAGTCGTAGTCGAGAATATTTATCACCATATTGAACGTGGCGAGCCGCCATTACTAGCGGCTTATAAAGGCACCCGCGAAGTAGGTTTTGCGGTAGTCGCGACCACCGTAGTATTAGTCATGGTGTTCCTGCCGATTTCATTTATGGATGGCATGGTTGGCCCGCTATTTACTGAGTTCTCGGTATTGCTGGCGGTGTCGGTGATCTTCTCCTCAATCATTGCACTGACATTAAGCCCAGTACTTGGTAGTAAGCTATTAAAAGCCAACGTTAAGCACAGTAAATTCAATCAATGGGTTGATCGAGGCTTTACCAAATTAGAAGCGGGTTACCGTAAATGGGTTACCGCTGCCGTACGCTACCGTTATGCCGCGCCTGTTGTGGTACTGGCTTGTATTGGTTTGAGTTTTGTCTTATTGAAATCTGTCCCTGCCCAGTTAGCACCGCAAGAAGACCGTGGCGTGATCTTTGCTTTTGTTAAAGGGGCAGAAGGCACTAGTTATAACCGTATGGTGGGTAACGTAGAAGAAGTTGAGCGTCGTTTATTACCTATGGTGGGTGAAGGCGTGATCAAATCCATCAGTATCCAAACCCCTGCCTTTGGTGGTCGAGCTGGGGATCAGACGGGCTTCGTTATTATGCAGCTTGAAGATTGGCTAGAGCGCGATGTCAGCGCGACAGATGCGCTGAGCCAAGTACGTAAAGCGTTAACGGGAATTCCAGATGTTCGTGTGTGGCCGTTCATGCCGGGTTTCCGTGGTGGCTCTTCTGAACCTGTCCAGTTTGTGCTAAATGGTGCGGATTATACCGAGCTGTTTGAGTGGGCGACGGTGCTGAAAAACTTAGCGGAAGAAAGCCCAATGATGGAAGGTGCGGATCTCGATTACGCAGAAACCACCCCTGAACTCGTCGTCAGTGTGAATCGTCCTCGCGCGGCAGAGTTGGGTATTCCGGTTGCTGATATCGCCAAAACATTGGAAATTATGCTCGGCGGTACCACAGAAACTACCTTTGTTGAGCGTGGTGAAGAATACGATGTCTATTTACGTGGTGATGAAAACAGCTTTAATAACGCGACCGATTTAAGCCAAATTTATGTTCGTTCACGCAGTGGCGAGCTATTAACCCTAGAGTCTGTCGCCAGTGTTGAAGAAGTAGCATCAGCACAAAAGCTGAGCCATAACCAAAAGCAAAAGTCGATCACGTTAAAAGCTAACTTAGTACCGGGCTATACCTTGGGTGAGGCGTTAGAGTTCTTAGATAGCGAAGCGCTCGATCGTTTGCCGAAAGACATCACGATTGATTACGCGGGTGAGTCGAAAGATTTCCGTGAAAACCAAAGCAGTATCTTATTAGTGTTTGGTTTGGCGTTATTAGTGGCGTACTTAGTGCTAGCAGCACAGTTTGAGAGCTTCATTAACCCACTAGTGGTCATGTTAACTGTCCCTATGGGGGTCTTTGGTGGCTTAGCGGGCCTGATTATTCTGGGACAAAGCCTGAATATCTTCAGCCAAATCGGGATGATCATGCTCATCGGTATGGTCACCAAAAACGGTATCTTGATTGTGGAGTTTGCCAATCAGCTGCGTGATAAAGGGGTTGAGTTTGAAAAAGCCATTATCGAAGCGTCTGAACGTCGTTTACGCCCGATCTTGATGACTGCCTTTACCACTCTGTTTGGTTCTGTTCCTTTGATCTTATCAACGGGGGCGGGTTCAGAAAGCCGTATCGCAGTGGGTACTGTGGTGTTCTTCGGCATGGCCTTTGCGACATTCGTGACTTTGTTCGTGATCCCGGCGATGTACCGCTTGCTATCAGCGAAAACCAAATCACCGGGTTATGTGGCGGATCAGCTTGAACTGGCGCTACAAAAAGACTTTGTCGCCAGACAAACCCACGGTGATATTTCGCACACAGAAGCGAAGTCGTAACTGTAATTGTAATTGCTATGATGAAGAAGGCCGCCTGATGGCGGTTTTCTTCAATTAGCTCCCACCCGTCCATAGATACTCCAAAGCTATAGATCCTCCAAAGCTATAGATACCCCACACCTATAGATGCCCCCATCAATTATCACAGCAGTATTGTTTTTTATTACGCAAGACTCAGCTTCGCTAAGTAATGGGATTGGTATTAGACTATGGTTAAATGCGATATAAACAGTGAATTTCTTTTCGGTTTACGGATAGATTAGGTAGAATTACTGATTGCAAAAGAATTGATAGCAATTGGGGCATGTATCGCCCGGATTGACGAACCTTGATTACGTTGAAAAACGCTCATTAATAGAAGAAAATCATGTCTCAGAATCAGACGCCAAACAATCAATCTCAGAACGATGCGAAAGCCGTTCGTTTAAATAAATTTATCAGTGATACTGGCTTTTGCTCACGCCGTGAGGCGGACAAGCTTATTGATCAAGGACGTGTAACTATTAATGGCAATGAGCCAGAGATGGGCACTAAAGTACAGCCAAATGATGAAGTTCTGGTTGATGGTCGTGCGCTACGAACAAAAGAAGCGCCGATTTATATCGCACTGAATAAGCCTACTGGCGTTACTTGTACCACAGAGCGTCATATTAAAGACAACATCGTTGATTTTATTGGCCACCGTAAGCGTATTTTCCCTATTGGTCGCTTGGATAAATTCTCTGATGGTTTGATCTTCATGACCAACGATGGCGACATCGTGAATAAGATTTTGCGTGCGGGCAACAACCACGAAAAAGAATACGTGGTACGTGTAAACCGCATCATCACTGATGAATTCATTACTAAAATGGGCTCAGGCGTAGAAATTTTAGATACAGTGACCCTGCCATGTAAAGTGGTGAAAGAAACTGACTTCTCTTTCCGTATTGTATTAACACAAGGCTTGAACCGCCAAATTCGTCGCATGGTTGAAGCATTGGGTTATGAAGTGTACAAGCTTCGCCGCGTTCGTATCATGAACATCACTATCGATGGTCTACCAAACGGTAAGTGGCGTTACATGACAGACGCGGAAATGGCAGAGATCCATGCGATGATCGACGGTCAATCGGGTACGGAAGAAGCATCACGCACCGACTCACAAGGCCAAAAAATCGCCAAGCCAACCGATGCTAAGTTGTTTGATAGCCGTCTACAAGATGCACAGCAACGCAGCAATGAACGTGGTGGTCGTAATGATAGAACGGGTAGCAATGACCGCTCATCATTTAAGACTTATAAAGGTAAAGGCGAGCGTAGCCGTTTCGACCGTGATGAAGACCGTTCTGGTAGCCGCCGTTCTAACCATGGCAGCCATGAGGGCTATCGTTCGGGTGCTAACCAACGCACAGATCGTACCAATACGGAACGAAATGGAAATGGTCGACAAGATCAGGCGCGTCCTCAAGGCCGCAACCAAGACCGATCTCAAGGCAGTAGCAACAATCAACGTAGCGAAGCGCCGCGTGATCGTAAGCCTGCATCAAGCGGCATTAAAAAGTGGAAATCAAAGAAAGAAAGCTAATTTGAGCTTACTTATTTGAATCTAGCTCGAAAGGCTAAATACAGAGTGTATTTGGCCTTTTTTGTGCCTGCTAAACAGACGACAGCATACAATTTATTTGGCATGGATTAGTCCTTGCAATCCCCCCGTCGAATTTGCACTATGTACTCATTAGAGAGATCATAGACATAGTCGGAAAGCAGACAGGGGAAGTAATGGCTGGTAATACAATTGGACAATTATTCCGAGTAACAACATTTGGCGAAAGCCATGGCCTAGCGCTAGGCTGCATTATTGACGGTTGTCCGCCTGGACTTGCGCTTAACGAAACCGATATGCAGCATGACTTAGATCGTCGTCGCCCTGGCACCTCGAAATATACTACGCAGCGTCGTGAAGCCGACGAAGTGAAAATTCTATCTGGTGTGTTTGAAGGCCAAACCACGGGCACATCTATCGGCTTGTTGATTGAAAATACCGATCAACGCTCAAAAGACTACTCCAACATCCAAGATTTATTCCGTCCTGGCCATGCTGATTACACTTACCACCAAAAATATGGGGTACGTGATTACCGTGGCGGTGGTCGCTCATCTGCGCGTGAAACAGCGATGCGTGTTGCTGCAGGTGCTGTTGCCAAAAAATACCTTAAGCAAGTACACGGCATTGAAGTACGTGCTTACTTGTCGCAAATGGGTGATGTGAAAATCGATAAAGTCGATTGGGCGCAAATTGAGCAGAACGCTTTCTTTTGCCCTGATGTCGATAAAGTCGACGCCTTTGATGAACTGATCCGCAATCTTAAAAAAGACGGTGATTCAATTGGCGCTAAGCTAACGGTTGTTGCCAATAACGTCCCTGTTGGTTTAGGTGAGCCAGTCTTCGATCGCTTAGATGCCGATGTGGCCCATTCGCTAATGAGCATTAACGCAGTCAAAGGCGTTGAAATTGGCGATGGTTTTGAAGTAGTAGAACAGCGTGGCAGTCAACACCGCGATGCAATGACACCTGAAGGCTTTAAAACCAATCATGCGGGTGGCATCTTGGGTGGGATCTCGTCTGGCCAAGATATTGTGGCGCACATTGCGCTGAAACCAACGTCTAGCATCACAGTACCGGGCGAAACCATTACCAAGCAAGGTGAGAGTGCCGAAGTGATCACCAAAGGCCGTCACGACCCATGTGTAGGGATCCGCGCGGTACCGATTGCTGAAGCGATGCTGGCGATCACTTTAATGGATCATTTACTGCGCCACCGCGGTCAAAATGCCGATGTACGAACGGATACGCCAAAGATTTAGCGTTTTAATGCTTTAGCTGTTTAATGTGTAGCTTTTTAATGTTTTAGCGCTTTAATGCTTAGCTTAGGGCGATTAAGTGCTGTATAGCTGATAAAACGAGTAGATAGAGAAAAGGCGAGTCATTCACAATGGCTCGCCTTTTTCGTTGGTGATCTTGTTGTCTCTGCTGATACCGTTATTTAGTGTCAGTCGCTGACTCTTTCGGTGCAACAACGATGTTGGTTTCGTCATCCAGCTTGAACACAGGTAAGCTCCAACTCAGCTGAACTGCCGCCATACGTGCCACAAAGCCCACCACTAAGGTCGCCACTGTTGTAATCAACTCTGGCACTTCAAAGTACATCATGCCGAAATACATACCACCTGCAAGGAAGGCCACAGAAGCATACAGCTCTTTGTGAAGTACCATAGGTTGACGACGACAAATCAAATCACGCAGTAAACCACCAAAAATACCGGTAACAACCGCTGAGACGATACAGATAAGCGGCGGTAACCCCATATCCATCGCTACACGGCAACCAATAATACTAAAGACAATCAGGCCAACCGCATCCAAAATCACGAAGATTTTGTGGTAACGCATAACCCATTTCGCCACTAGCGTGGTAAATAAACCAGCTAAGCAAGTAATCACAAGGTACTGCGGGTTTGCCACCCAGCCCAGTGGGTAGTGACCTAAAAGCACATCACGTACCGTACCACCGCCAATTGCTGTCGCACTGGCTACTAACATGACACCAAACCAGTCCATATGACGCTTACCTGCCGCAATTGCGCCAGTCATCGCTTCCGCAGTAATACCTATAATGTAGAGAGTTGTTAATAGCATGAAAAATAATCACTATAAATAAGAAGGCTAACAATGACTTGAATTGTAATTGTGATGAGGGTCATTATCGAATGAAAAGAAAAAAGACATACATGAATTGAAATCATGCTTGATTGTTCTTTTTATAAAATGAAGTAATTAGTTACAGCTAGATATTTGAAGATAGGATGCGATCTAACCTGCTAGATGTAATTTTGAGCATAAGTAGACTTTAGCGACGACTTTCCGCATCATAGCCGCAGTTATTGGCCACTTTTCGCAGTAGAATGTCACACGATTACAACAACCTTATATCCGTATTTAATAGTACTTTTTTAGAATCGTATAATACCGAGCTGATTCTGGGTGGTGATGAACCTATTTACCTTCCAGCTGATGATGAGCACCGTCATCACCGTATTATCTTTGCTCGCGGTTACTTTGCTTCTGGGCTACATGAGATTGCGCACTGGTGTATCGCAGGCCCTCAGCGCCGCTTATTGGAAGATTATGGCTATTGGTATGAACCCGATGGACGCACTGAAGCGGTACAGGCTGAGTTTGAAAAAGTAGAAATTAAACCACAAGCTATCGAGTGGATTTTAGCCGCCAGCTGCGGTTTTGCGTTTAGCGTGAGTTGCGACAACTTGAGTGGTGATTGCGAGCCTGATAGGGTAGGCTTCACGGCGAAAGTACGAGCACAGGTATTCACCTATTTAAACTGTGGAATTCCAGATCGTGCCAAGATGCTATCGGATGCGCTGCGTGAACATTACGGCATCGCACCGCTAACGCAAGCGTGCTTTCCTGAACTCGTTTTATAAATATTTACGGTAACAAAGTAGAGAGATTTCTATGATCCAGCAATACGAAGAAAAATTGCTTACTCACATCGACCATATGGTTGAAACCGCTTCAGATGACGAGCTTTTTGCTGGTGGCTATTTACGTGGACATATCTCGTTGTCAGCAGCTAGCTGTGAGCAAAATGACATTAACTGCGTTGAAGAAATGAAAACAGCAGTAGAAGCGAGCATTGCACAAGCGCAATCAGAGCTAAGCCCTGCCGATCAAGTGATCGTAAAAGCAATGTGGGAATCACTGAAGAACGCTTAACGGCTTGAAAGTTACTCTGCAAAGAGTGATTTCTAACTAAAACGTAAGAATTAAAAAAGCCAGACTCGTTAACGCGAGTCTGGCTTTTTGCTATTTTACGCTTAATCAAATAGTCGTCAGTGTGATCTAGGCTTATTGCGCTGCTCGGCTATACCAAGGTGATCGCGCATCGGTCATATCGTACAAACTGTACTTACGATTTAGCATTTGGCCACCATCGCGAGTTAGCGGTACCCAAGATACGGTTGCACGGTTGTTACTCGGTTTCACTGTCATCAAATCAAACGGAATCGACACATAGAAGCCCTTAGTAAAGCTACCTTCACCGAACTCCTCTGCCGATAGGTTAGTGAAAGATGCAAACGCACCTGCAATCACACCACTATCAAACTGTTTCGAGAAATCAACCGTCATCCCTTTATCTTCCGTTAAGTACTGGCCAGCACTTACTTTCAATAAGGTGTCAGGCAATATGCTCCATTGCGGGGTGTAATACACACTTGCATGGCCTGTAACAGTCCCCGTTTGTACTCGGTAGTAACGGCCGGTACTTGAATCAAACTGACGCTCTTCACTGTAAAAACCTAATGGTGATTCAGGATCGCGCTGTTTTACATAGTTAACATCAAAACCCACTGCCCAGTTGCTGCCCATTGGACGATATAAAACTTCACCCCCAATACCACCAAACATCATCTCAAGATAACCGCCGTACGCTTGGCTATAGAAGTTATCACCAAAGTGATCCATCCAAGTCAATTGCAAGTTATCGATACGAACAGGGTTATCACTGATATAGCTACGCACCAAGGTACGGACACGTTTCAAATCAGTACCATCTGGTGGTGGACCTTGGTACTTAAACTGGTCGTAGTTATCGTAGATGTTGAAATACACCGAACCGCTGGCTTCAACATGATTGCCTAACCAGTAAGAGGCATTGGCATTAATACCGACGTTAAACAAATAGAAAGCTTCAGGACTACCAAATGACTGTTGCAGTGTAGGGGCAATTCCCCAATCGAAGTCATTGTCTGCACTTGCAACTTGTCGCCCTTGGGCTGCCGTTGGTGTTGCGGTTGAGCTAGTGTCTTCAACGTTGGCATCGATATATTCATGATTAGCAACTTTGGCAAATTGCTCGGCATCAATACGGGTTTCAGTGGTCGATTGGTGATTCTTGGTTTCAACCAAGCGATACTCATCAACGTTAATCCCTGTCTCTGCTAACACTAACGCGGCACGTTCATGGGCTTCATTACGATCACGATATTTTGTTTGATCACCAACCACGGTGATCGATGACTTACTGCCTGTTAAGGCGTCTTTTTCTTGTACGTAAATATTAGCATCATCATAACCAGCATTGGTCGCAAGTTGCTCTTTCACTCGTTGCCAATCTGTCGTGCTGACATCTGCTTGTGGTGATGTCGGTGTATAAGTAACTTTCGGCTCATCGTGCCAGGTCGTGGTTAAGTCATTAAAGTTGGTACTTAGGTTTACCCCAAAGGTCCAAGTATTGCCGCGTTCATAACTTAAACGCATGTCACCCCAGTTACCTAAACGGTATAGGGCGCCATAGTTGACTTGGCTATCTTGCGGCATGTCGATACGACCACGAGTAACAGGAAAGTCACTCTTATAGTCGTTGCCATCCCATTCAGCCTTTAAGCGCAGCGGTGCCCAAGGCGTTTGGTATTCAACCCCACCAAAGACGGCAGCACAACCAGTGAACCAACGGCTGTAATCAACTTGACCACCTTTACCTTTATAAGAGGTATCTCGGCCACAATCTCGGCCTGCTGCTTTATCGCCACTTAAATTAGCACTGTTGCCGATATAGCCCCAACCAACCCCTAAGGTAAAATCAAGCGGGCCAACATGTTTGCTGGCGGCAATAAATTCACCATCAAATAGCCCTGTACCGCCTATATCACGCAAACCAATAGAGGTTTCTGGCAGCCAGTAACTTTCTTCTAGCAGGCGGAACTTAACGTCGATGCCTTTATCGGTATATTTCGTATCACCACTAAATGCTTCAGACCCGTACAATAAATCTTGCACTAAAGTATAACGAATAGTGGTTTCCAACCAAGGGAGCAGCTGCAGTGAAACCGTATAATGATGATATTCATCGTTATAGGTAGCGCCTAAGGTAAATTCACCTTCTTTTGCAACGCGCCCGGTTGGCATTTGCATTAAGCCCACGCCACCAAAATCAGATTGTGAGGGGGTAAATACAGGGGATTCAAACTCATCGGCTTGAACATGGCTAAGAGGCGCTAACGCAAGTGCTAACGCCGAAAGCGCAAAAGTGTTTGTTTTTTTCATTACAATACTCGCTCCCTTAGTAGGGAAACAGCCGCTTGATTTATCTCGTTAAAACCTGAGGCGTCAAAACCCAAATCATCCAATGGTGCCAGCCAGCCGCCAGTAAACGGTAGGTAAATAATGGCACCAGGGGCGATGTCATGGTGGCGCTCATTCCAATAAGCGATAGGGTGCGTCTGAATTTTGCCGTCAGGCTGAATAACAACCGCAGTATCATTTTCCGCCGCAGAAATCGCTTTCGCTTGCTCTAAGTATTCAGCAGTTGATAGTCGTTGTTGCCACTTTACAGCCCCCGTGTCTTTTACTGCGCCTAGTACCCAAACCTGCTCTGAACGAGCAGGTAATTGCAGTGTTAATTCACCTGATAATAACGGATTCGCATTATTGGTAATTCGGGCTTGGTCGTAATCCAATTGAAGCGCTGCACGCTTTGCAAAGTGACTGCTTGAAATAAATTGATGCAGTGTTGCTAGCGCAGTATAACGCTCATCTGTTATATCGAATTCACTTTGTTTTTCTGCAATTAAAGCTAATAAAGCAGACTTTTCTTGCTCTAAAGGCTGAGTGAAAATAGCGGCTTGTAACCAATACACAGGTGTCGTTAGCAATGAGTGTTTAGCGATTTGTAATTGCGCGTCTTTCAAAACTTGCTCGGTGCGCACAGCACTCGCATAGCTCAGAGTGATTTGTTTGCTTTTACTTTGAGCTAGACCTTGACCTTGATCCAGAGCTTGGCCTGTATGTATTTGTACCTTGGTATTTGCTGTCTCTGCATAAGTAGCTGAAGCTGTTAGCAATGACAATACGAGGAGCAGCAAAGGGGTAAGTAACGATTTCATGATATTACCCTTAAGAAAATGGTTTCAAGATTGAAAATTCGACCACAGGCAAACCAGGGGCGAGCTGTTGATGGCTTTTAATAACGGCACCCGTTATAGGGTTTAGCCAAAATTCATTTTGGTAGCTCAGCTCTAAGCTTGGTACGTTAACGTCTTCAGTAAAGTACAAGCTCTTAATCGGCTGCTCGTTAATGACGATGACTTGCTCAGAGCCGTTCGAAAATGCGGAATTGATGGTATAACCAAAATGGTAACCTGGTTGCCAATCAAGAGTGCGAGACCAAGCTTTAGGCGTCGAAGCCTTATGTAAACCCAGCGCTAAAGGGTCGATAGTCTTGCTGGTGGTCGCCACTAAGTTCCCTTGGGCGAGAGACAATGTCTTAGTAATGCGTCCAGCTTGAGTAACAAGTAAGCCGCGATCGGCTGATAGCCATTTTAATAGTGGGGCATTGGGTTGATTGGCTGAGGTTGGCGAGCTTGAGATAATATCTTGTTCTGCAAAGGCTAATACCATGAACGCCTGAGGACCATCACCTATACGCGCATACATGCTGGCATAAGGTAGCTGGTTAATCGCTTGGGTAGTAAGCTGTGTGTCGTCATCGCCAAATAAGGCCAGTTTTGCTGTGTCGTTGACATCTTGGAACTTTTGACTACAGCCCGTGAGCAGTGTTAGGCATAAAAAAATCCCACCGAATGGGATTGTGAAGTGAGATCTTCGCATCCTAGCGCAACTTAAATTAGATAAATAGATAAAAAATAACCACACCCTATACCATCCCCACCCATCAACCGACGTTATATATGGGGGGGGATGGTATAGGGTGTGGTTCGCTATATTAACAAACCAGTCAAATTACCCGGTTTATGCTGCAGGTGCAGATACAGACGTTGTAGAGTTGTTGCTGCCTGAATCGGCAACGGCAACAACTGCAACTGCTGCTGCTACGCCAACTGCGATAGTGGTAGCAGTAACACCACCAACGGCTGCTGTTGTAGCTGCTGCTGTACCTGCCGCCGTACCGGTTGCTGCTGTTGTTGTGCTTGCAGCTGCCGCTGTTGAAGTTGCTGTCGATGATGATGCGCCAGCAACACCTGCTGTCTCAGTTGCAGCTAGTGCTGAACCAGACATAGCAAGTGCAGCTAATACCACTAATGCTGTCTTTTTCATAAGTTGTCCTTATTGTTCTAAAACTGTTCTAAATTAATATCAAAAGAAGGGAACCTTCTCACGCAATAATATGCGGTTATGCAGTGTTAAGCAATGTTGCATTGCTTTCAAAAACGAATAATTAACAAGGTGTCGCACGACAAGCGTTAATGACGAAATAAAATTAAAATTAAAGCAAACTGTTATTTTCAAGTTCGATGCAATATTGCCAGTCTAGAGGGGGATTTATGCCGCATGTGGCTGCAAGTAATCGCATCATTTTGAGACCAAGCTCAAAAATGGAGGGCTGATATCTCTTTATTTTGGTAATTAAATTACGTAAAATAACACCGCTGTTTTTTAATACATGGAGGGCTGCTCTTAGAGTGGGAGAGCCTTGTATATATTGGCAGTTTAACGTCTAGCGCTGCTCTGTTAGTCAAGATCAAGTGAAGACATAAAATATGCAGATTCATTTTCGATAGCAGATTGGGGGCTGACATCCCAAGGGCGGTAGCGTGTGTAATCAACAGCTTTGATTATGCAGCAAGCGCAGAAAAACTATTGCTAATCCCTTCACATATACTACGACGATTTGAACTCATGGATTTTAAAAAGAAGCTACTCATTACTGCAATGGCATCCACCTTGCTGGTAGGCTGTGCTGTACCTGGTTCACACTTAAATCTTGATAATAAAAATGTTATTGAACCAGAACAGACAGATACGAACAATGCAAATAATATTGACGACCGCGTTAATGTTTACCCACTAACAACGCAGCTTGTTGGGCAATTTAAAACACCAAAAGCGGCGTCTAGAACAAATCCAAGTTTAGATGCGCAATTGGCACGATATCAGTACCGTGTCGGCCCTGGTGACATCTTAAATGTCACTATTTGGGATCACCCTGAATTAACCATACCTGCAGGTTCATACCGTAGTTCGAGTGAATCAGGTAACTGGGTACATTCCGATGGCACCATTTTTTACCCCTACATTGGCTTTGTCAAAGTAGAAGGAAAAACCGTAACCCAAATTCGTAAAGAGATGGCAACGCGCTTGGCGAAGTTTATTGAAACGCCTCAAGTCGATGTTAATGTTGCGGCTTTTCGTTCGCAAAAAACTTACATCACGGGTGAAGTGAATAAGCCCGGCCAACAAGCGATAACGAATGTACCACTGACCTTACTTGACGCCGTTAACCGCGCTGGTGGATTAAATACCGACGCCGATTGGCGTAACGTAACCCTAACTCGCAATGGTGAAGAGCAGAACCTTTCGTTGCATGCCCTAATGCAACGTGGTGATTTAATGCAAAATCGCCTGTTAGAACCTGGTGATATTGTTCATATCCCCCGTAACGATGCGCAAAAAGTATTTGTAATGGGTGAAGTGAAAGAGCCCAAATTACTTAAAATTGATCGCGCAGGCATGAGTCTAACCGAGGCGTTAAGTGGTGTGGGGGGTATTAACGAACTGGAAGCGGATGCAACTGGTGTGTTTGTTATTCGTAGCGCGATTGGCAATCAGAATACAAGTGCATTAAAAGGTGAGCCGTCAGCAGAAAACCAACAATCTGCTAGCCAACAGCCGATTGCCAATATCTATCAATTAAATATAAAAGATGCGTCTGCATTAGTGATAGGTACAGAGTTTGAACTGCAACCTTACGATATTGTCTATGTGACAGCAGCGCCAATTTCGCGTTGGAACCGTGTAGTAAAACAACTATTACCGACAATCTCTGGGTTTAATAACTTGACTGAAGGTGCACTACGTCTAAGGACATGGCCATAATGTTTAATAAAATTTTAGTGGTATGTGTGGGCAATATTTGCCGTTCACCGTCTGGTGAGTACATGCTGAAAAAGTTATTGCCGGCAAAAGAAATTGCTTCAGCAGGCGTTGGCGCATTGGTCGGTAAAGCTGCCGATAAAATGGCAGCACAAGTCGCGCAAGAACATGGTGTTAGCTTAGACGGGCATATCGCACAGCAAGTGACGAGTGATTTGTGCCGTGACTATGACCTGATTTTAGTGATGGAAAAAGGCCATATCGACGCAGTGGCCAATATTGCACCTGAGGCGCGCGGTAAAACCATGCTATTTGGCCAATGGATAGGGCAACAAGATATTCCAGACCCATACCGCCAAAGCCGCGAGGCATTTGATCATGCTTATGCATTAATTAATGATGCTGCTAAAGCTTGGGCTAAAAAGTTATAAAGATTAAAGATTTATAAAAGAGTAAAGAGTAA
>NZ_NOIF01000114.1 GCF_002265265.1 Photobacterium sanguinicancri | reverse complement strand
AGCATTATAATTTTCTCACTATTATCAAAAAATTTTAGACAATCAGTGAGAAGTATATGTTGTTAGAAGACCTGCAAATCATACTGAAAGTCGCTGAGTTCCGAAGTATAACGGCCGCCGCCGCTAATTTAGATATGCGGACAGCAACGGCGAGCGCTGCGGTAAAACGAGTCGAAAACGCATTAGGTTTGGAACTGTTTATCCGTACAACGCGTCATTTAAGGTTGTCGAGTGCTGGCGAGCGTTATATCCCACAGTGCGAGCAAGCCTTACTCATGTTGGATCAAGCAAAGCAAAATATGAAGGATGGGTTGGATATTGTTGACGGCGAACTGCGTATTGCACTGTCATCTGATTTAGGCCGAAACTTTGTACAGCCTTGGCTTGATGAATTTATGGATGTGTACCCTCAATTAAGTGTTCGCGCCAATATTAGCGATAGCAATGTTGATTTTTATCGAGACGCTGTCGATATGGCCTTGCGTTACGGATCGCCAACCGATGCGAATGTCTACGGCTTTAAAATCTGCGATGTGCCGCGTGTACTTTGCGCGACAAAAGCGTATTTAGCGCAACATGGAACGCCTAGTGTGCCTAATGATCTTACTCAGCATAATGCGCTGCTTTATCAACTTCATGATGTCATTCAGGACGTGTGGGAGTTTTCAGCAGATGGTGTTAAGCATAAAGTGAAGCTAACCGGCAACAGGGCATCAAATGATGGCGATATGGTACGACGTTGGTGTACTGCAGGACACGGGCTCGCGGTGAAATCCAGTTTAGATATGTCGCAAGATTTGCTGTCAGGTAAAGTAGAAAGTGTGATGCCAGCGTTTAAGGCAACGCCGACCGAGTTGTGGTTAGTTTGCCCAAGCCGACAATCTATTACTCCTGCGGTGCGTTTATTACGTGATGCTTTTAGAGAGAAAACTGCAGCAATACTCGAACAGCTTGCAGATAAAGGTGTTATTTAATCTTCTTACTACTACTGGCGTTGATCCGTGATGAAAGAATGCCGCTCATACTATAGAACGGCATTTTTGTGTTTCACTTAGTTTCTCACTCTAGCTTCTCGCTTTATCTTCTCACTTTAAGCTTTGTAGAAAGATCAGCGATTAAATATACACACTGATCAGCAAAGTCGTGGCTGATAAGGCTATTAATATCCCTAGCAGTGGTAATACGAATTTTAACCATTTATCGAAGGTAACATTCACCATCGCCAGTGACGCTAATACTAAGCCTGTTGGCGTAATAAAGGCCATTAACCCCATACCAAATTGGTAAGCACTGACAATATTGTCGCGAGGCACACCCACCACATCCGCTAACGGTGCCATGATAGGCATCGACAATACCGCTAAGCCTGAAGAAGACGGCACGAAGAAAGATATTCCTGAGAACAAGAACATCATCACTACGATAAACACCCCTTTGTCCATACCATCAACCATAGCCGCGCTCGCATGCAAAATAGAGTCACTGATCATGCCGTTATCCATTAGCACAGTGACACCACGAGCAATTGCAATGATTAATGCGACACCAAGTAAGTCGTTGGCACCTTGGATAAACTCGGTGACAAATTGTTTCTCTGGAATGCGGTCAACAATGGCAATGACAATGGCAGAAACAAAGAACAGAGTGGTCATCTCTTCAAACCACCAACCTAAAGATGATACGCCATACACCATGATGAAGAAGGTTGAGGCAAATAAAACCAGAATCAGTGAGTGATGTTTCTCAAGTTTGCTGTGATCTTGGTCGGCAGACACATTCTTTAAGAAGCGCGCTTCTATCTCTTTCTTTTGACTATAGATTAAGGATTTCGTTGGATCGGCTTTTACTCGCTTAGCATAACGAATAATGTAGAGCATGCAGGTAACTGTACCGACAATAAGCAAAGCTAGGCGGGAATTCAGGCCAAGCGTCCAGTTAATGCCTGCCGCGTTAGACGCAATAATGGTCGAGAAGGGGTTCACGGTTGAACACATGGTACCGATTGAAGAACCTAAGTAGATAGCAGCAAGTGCAACGATGGCGTCATAACCTGCGGCGATAAAAATGGGTACCAAAATAGGATAAAACGCGATGGTTTCTTCTGCCATTCCAAAGCTGGTGCCGCCGAGAGAGATAAGCGCGGTGACAATCACAATTAACCATGTTTCTCGGCCTGTCATCACATGAGATAAGCGATTTATCCCTGCACTGAACGCCCCTGAATGGTTAACAATGCCAATAAAGCCACCAATGACTAACACAAAGAACACCACATCTATCGACTGGTACATCCCTTGGATAGGGGCTTGGAATAAATCCATAATCCCTTGTGGATTAGGTTCAACGGCAGTGTACGAATTTGGGATCCCGATTGGTTTATAGATATCGCCATTCACGAATTTCTCTAAATCCGCTTTAATGCCAACACTGTCGAGGCTTGCTTGAGTCGCTGGAAGCTCCGAGGTTGATCCATCGGCATAGCTGATTTCAAATTTATCACCTTGATACGACAGTTTGTTATACACCCCAGCGTCAATAACCCAGGTTAGTATTGCAACAATCGCCGCGACCGCAAAAAGCACGGTATAGGCGGATGGGAAGCTCAGCCCTTTCTTTGCAGGTGCTTGTGTCTCAGTATCACTCATACGCTAACAACTCCATGTTGGTGATTGGTTCGATTTTTAGTTCATAACTGTTTTGTTTACTGCTTGCTTGTTATTTGAGTTTATAGGCTGAATTTAATACTGTTTTGTAGATTAAAAATCGTACCGTGTCGCAAATTTATAGATGTATTAACTAAATCTGCCGTTTAAATCTATATTTTCGACTTGCCGCATTTTGTTGGAGAAGTTGATTATAAAACCATACTTAAATAGAGGTCAGCGTTATAAGGCGGAGCGAGATTACGCTCGCTTTATCCCGCCTTTATTTGTTTACAATCAGCCTTTATTATCCAAGCCCGCATATGTCACACCGGATAAATGCGCCATATCTCGATGCCAAGTCGCTAGATCGTTTGGGTTGAAACCATGTAAGTGGTGATGTCCACAGGCGCGTGCCATCACCTGCATCAGTTCGACAGAGGCTGCGAAAAAGTTGTGTAATTGCTTGGCCGATTTCTCGACGTTTAAACGTTGGCGTAAATCTGCTTTTTGGGTTGCAATCCCAGCGGGGCAGTTATTGGTATTACACATACGTGCTGCGACACAGCCGATTGATTGCATTGCACTGTTTGAAATTGCGACACCGTCGGCACCTAATGCCATGGCTTTGACAAAGTCAATTGGGACACGTAATCCACCAGTAATGATCAGGGTGACTTTGCCACTCATGCCTTGTTGACCAAGGTAACGCCGAGCACGGGCAAGGGCTGGAATAGTCGGAACACTGATATGATCACGAAACATTTCAGGGGCTGCTCCAGTGCCGCCACCGCGCCCATCAAGAATGATGTAATCGGCGCTGGCATCAAGGGCAAACTGGATGTCTTGTTCGATATGGTTGGCGCTGAGCTTAAAGCCGATGGGGATACCGCCCGTTATTGATCGAACATGATCGGCAAAACGTTTGAAATCATCGGCTGTGGCTAAATCTTTAAAGGTGGGCGGAGAAATGGCCGCTTCACCTTCTGGAATACCGCGTACCTGAGAAATTTTCCCTGTATTTTTATTGCCCGGTAAATGGCCGCCAGTCCCTGTTTTTGCGCCTTGGCCACCTTTAAAATGAAAGGCTTGGACATTTTTTAACAACTCTTCGTCATAGCCAAATTGTGCGCTGGCAAGCTCATAAAAGTAGCGTGAATTTGCGGCTTGTTCCTCGGGCAACATGCCGCCTTCACCTGAACAAATGCCTGTACCAGCAAGTTCTGCTCCTTTCGCTAATGCCGTTTTGGCTTCTTCTGATAACGAACCAAAACTCATGTCTGAAACAAATAAAGGAATGGATAATTTGAGTGGCTTTTTAGCGTTGGGGCCGATCACTAATTCAGTGCCAACGGGAACATCTTCCAGTAAAGGTTTGGTCGCCATTTGAGCAACCATGATTTGCAGATCGTCCCAATGTGGCAGTAGGTGGCGGGGCACTCCCATCGACGTCATTGGTCCATGATGGCCCAGTTTAGATAACCCTTCACGGGCAAGCTGATGGATGAAAGCAACGGTTGGTTCTTCTATGGTTGGAGTTGCTGCAGGCGCAGTTGTAGATGTTGAATCGGTTGCGACTTGAATTTGCACGCCTGGACCTTCATTGCCGACTTGCTCTGCTGAAAATTGTTTGTGGGAGCCATCGCAAAAGGGGGAATTTGCGGTGTGTTTACATTGGCATAAGTAACTGTCGCCCGTTTCTTCAGCGGTGAAGCTTTTGGGCTTGAACCCAGTTCCCGCATGTGAGCCGTCGCAAAAGGGTTGGTTGCTCGAACGTCCACAGGCACAAAAATAATATTCTTGTCCTTTTGTCAGTTCGACTTTTATGGGTTTATTGTCCGCAACGATTGGTTTATCCATGCTTTTACCCTTATTGGTCAAATTGCTTCTATTTCATAAAGCGCACGATGCCATTGTTGCTTTTGTTGCTATGGCGCGCTGATGATCTTCTGCTGAATTAAGACAGTGGCACTGTGTGAAAGTACTGTGTGAAAGTTTTGACCAAGATTGGCAATCTTGCCATTTGTGAAGGAGTAATGGGTGAGGCTTCGGAGTGCTGTCGCGATAAATTGACACGAACTAGCGAATTTACTTTATGAAAATAGGCCAGTTCGTATTGGAGTCAGTCGTCTTACATGGTGTATAGAGATCGAATGTGAAGAGGTGAGAGGAGGTGGTTAGTCATAATATCCCGCTCGTACTGTGGCGCCAATAAAGTTACACCGTAGGCGTTAAGCATGGGTCATAGTGGTCATCCCCACATCGTAAGAGGGGGGGAGACCTGTATCATACCCCTCTATACGTATTTCTTTAACTAGCGGATATCACTTACCGAACACGCATAAAGCTGTTTTGTACAATAGTGTTCAACAATTGCTGTGATTCAATATGTTTGAATTTTAACGGCGCGGCTAGATCACCAAACAGTGAAATACCACCGCCCAATAAGACTGGAATCGTGGTGATGATCATTTCATCGATCATGTCTTCTTTGAGAAAGTTTTGGATAGTCACGCCACCATCAATGTAAAGGTTGGTGAAGCCTTGCGCATTGATGCTTGCCACAACGTCTGTAAGTTCGCCTTTCATTAAAAATATTTTGTCTTCATAGCCAGCTGGTACTTGTGTCATGGTGTTGCTTAGAACGAAAACAGGTTTTGGGTATGGCCATTCACAGTCAAAACTTAGCACCATATCAAGCGTGTTACGGCCCATCACAAGCGCATCAATACGATCCATAAAGTTACCAAACCCCATATCTGAACCCTCAGGGTTTGGGACTTCATGTAACCAATCAATCTTGTTGTTTTTGTCTGCAATGTATCCATCAAGACTGGTTGCGATATAAACGATATTCGGCATCTTTGACTCCACGATCGTGATCATTATCAGTTGGCAATTTATGTATAACGCTATAAAATATTCTACAATGTAGAAATTAATTGTAGCGAGTGATACCAATGAGTGTCAACGAGAAAAAACGGGGTCGTCCGAGTGGCAAGGGCAGTCTGCTTAATCAAGCTAGGATCATTGAACAGGCGAAAGACTTGATGCAAGTTGAAGGTAAAATCCCCAGTATCCGCAAGTTATCAGCTGCGTTAAATGTGGATGCGATGGCGATCTACCATTACTTCAAAAATAAAGATGCGCTACTTGAAGCCATTACTGTTTCTTTAATTACTGAAGTTTATGAGCCTGATGGTCAGCAAGATTGGCAGAGCGAACTAGAACAACTAAGCCACAGTTACTTAGTATTATTGGGGCAGTATTCGGGTTTATTAGAAACCTTGTTAACGATGAAATCAGCAGGACCTGCTCAGGTTTTTATCGAGCGATTTGACCTTGTGGTTGCGCCTTTAGGCTTACAGGAAACAACCCGCATTGATGCGCTTGGCTTGCTGGTGGACTATTTGCACGGCTTTGCATTAGCGATGAAGTGCAGCAACGGGACATTAACTATCGATATGTGCAAAGGCGCTTTGGGCTTGTATTGCCGTGGGATTGCAAATGAAAGGGTAGAGTCGTGACGTAAAATGAGCGAAAGCATGTGTGGATTTTTTGCTTGCCAATTTAACAGAGTAAAGTCTTTGGATACATCCAAAGACTTGATGGGGCTTTCCGCGAGCTTTAACTATTTGTTATTTACTTACCCAGGACACTTTTTTACCGTTACTTAAATCGGCAATGATGGTGTGTGGTGCAAGTGATGCTTGACGGTATTTGAATAATTTATCTGAAAAGTTAGCCGTAATTGTGCTGCCATCGCTAAAGCGAGTTTGGTGGATATTTCCTTTATTATCTAGCCATTTAAAATCAACAAGCTGTTTATCCCAAAGTTGTTGGTGAATCGGCTCGTAACCCTCTTGATAATGTTGAAGCGCTTTGATTCTCGGGCTATTGGCACTCTTTGCTTCATCGCGACTGAGGTGAACCATCGCAGGCGTGTTATAGAGCATCGAAATCAAATCACGTTCTGTTTGTACGTTACTGAATTTGAGGCTATCACTATGCCAGTGGTGGCTGTTAATCACCTCATCGTGAAATACGGTTTGGTATAAGGGTACGCGGTATTGTGGTGCAAACAGCAGTGTTTTATAAGGTTTTTTGACCTTGGCTGATTTGAAGAAGAAATCTGGCTTATGATCCGGGTACCAGCGACCAAGGTAATAAGGCGAGGCTTTATTACTCTTCATGTCTTTATCTGTCCAGCCAAAACCTATGGTTTCTAAGCCATGAGCAAAAGCGGTTCCAGTGGTGGTTAAGCTATTACCATCTTCTGAACCTAATACCACGCCTGTATTTTTTGCAATCCAATCCATACGATGGTTAAACGCAGTGAGCATCTGGGATTCCTTACTTTTTGCTTGGTAATCTTCACGTGCCATGGCGGTGCCATCAACATCCAGAAATAAGCTATTGAATCGCCCGTATTTCACAATATCTTTAACCCTTTGCTGTACATAATCAAGATGACATTGAGGGTTAAGGTAATACCCATTCCCTCTGAAGCCTTTTTTCTTGCTGCCATCGGCAAGCTCTATGGCACATTGCTTACGTATTGCATTTGGTAATTGAGCTGTGAGCCAGCCATCGTTTAAACCCAATGGAATAGCGGTATTATACGAATCGTAGGTTGCCACTAGGTATCCTGCTTGCTTGGCTTTATCGACCACCTCTGGTTGGTAAAACGCAGGCATCCAGTTATCTAACCCTAGCCACAATTTGTTAATCCCTGATTGTTTTAGTGCTGTGATCATATCTTCCGAGAGTGCTTGTCCCCATTTTCCACTGCTGATCAGATAGGGCTGCGCATGTTGTGCTAACCATTTTTTCCGCAGTTGAACGGCGTTAAATTGTGCGGCAATGCCGTTGCTAGCAAGGGTTGGCTGAGGTGCCGGATACTTAGTGTGAAGAGAGGCATTAATACTGTCGACCAATAATTGTTTATGATAATGGCTAAACCAATCTTTACCTTGGGTCAGTGCTTTGAGTTCTTTATCCGCTTCAGCAGGGATCGTTAGTGTTGAATGTGTAAAGTACCAATCTTTGAGCTTCCACCAATTCACAACGTCCTCTGGACTTATCCCATCAGAACCGAACAGGTACACCTGAGAAGCGCCAATCATCTTTTCAACAGCGGGTGTTTGTATGATTTTCTTCGTTAACGGTTCGGCTTGGTTGTGCTTGATTCGATATTGGCGATAGCGTTTTGCGCCATCAAGTAGCTGTTTATCAAGGCTGATCTGCACATCGAAAGATTCGGCTCGGTTAAGTTGTGTAAATTGATGGGAAGCGAACATATCAACCTGCTTTTGATTGCTGGAAAAATCTAAGCGGTTGTTTGTTGCATTCAGCAGTTGGACTGTTACGTAGCGGTTGCCGTTTTTCACTGTCCAAAAAGGCATTTTTAAGTCTTGGGTTGTGTTTGCTCCTGAATGATTTTTCTCCAGGTACTTGGCCCAAGTGGCGTTATTTATCGGTATACGCATGCCTTCGCTAAAGGGTAAATAAAGTGCTTGGGTTATTTTTTGTGGTAAATCAAACCATGCCAATGTCATAGGGTGATTTCTTTCGATAACCTCTTTGTTATCGAGGCGAAAAGAGAGTGTCAGGTTGCCTTTTAAACTCGCTTTGACGTGAATTTTACTGGGTAGTAGCGTCCACTCAGCTTGATGAGGTGAAGGCTGAGTTAGATGAGTGATTGTCTGAGGTTTCTCATTGATTGTTAAGTTTGGTGAATTGATAGCAAGGTGTTTTTGTTCTGCTGTTTTCCAATTTATCTTTAGTGATGTAGGCATTACTGTAACGAGATCCGCACCACTGATTAACGCTATGCTAAGTTCTCGGGCTGTTGCTGAAGGTGCTGCTAATACGGCCATCAATAAGGTGAGCGGGAATGATTTTGCTATGAATGACATGTTTAACTCCGTGTGTGTCTATTACGGCTATTAAACGTTATCTCTCTACAGCAATTGTCACCTATTTGTCTCTATTACTGAACGTTATAGTTTCTTGTTGAATTGTTTCTAAACAATGGCTTGGGTAGCTAGGGCTTCACTTTAAACGGAATGGCGACCCTATGGATATATTCAACTTTCACACCTGTTTGATACTCAAAAACGGATACAGATGCGCTTAAATACCTTGCCTTTTTGGAAGATGGAGAGGGGATAAGTGTGTTTGTTTCAGCGCCAGTTTTACTCAGTGATATCTCGCTGAGGTCTATGGGTTGCTTTAAGCCAATTTGGTTGTAGTTTTGATCGAACCATTGCCAGCTTAATGAGGAGGGAGAGCAATGCTTAACTGTCTCTGGTAAGTGGGTTGTTAGCTGGGTATTGAGTGTTCCTTGTCGAGATAACCAGTTTTCGCTACCACTGTTTGTGATTAGTAATGGGTAGCGGTTTTTACCAACCTCAAGCTGGTATAGCCCTGCTTGGGGTTTAGCGAGTAGCTCATCGGTTTCCCATTCTTGATAATCACGGGTACTCAGGAGTTTTCCATTTAGCAGTTGTTTTCCCCGCGGGTCATAAAGTGAAATCTCTTGCGGTTGTTTTACTTGGTTTGCTTGTTCAGCAGAGATCTTAATTTGATAGCCAAGGCTGGACAGCCCTGAACGGCTAATAATCGTTAACGTTAATAGAGCGGGTAGCTTATTTTGATCCGTCATTAATTGCTGACCACAGCGGGTCTGCACCATAATTTCATTTTTGATTGGCAGCCAGTGCTGACTGTCTATATCGGACTGACTGACGGCTAACAGCAATTCTTGCCAAGCTCGCTGTGGTTGCGCCGCAAGTAATGCGTTTAGTGTTGGCTGTAAAGGCGAATCGGGGAACCAAGAGGCGACCCCCGTCATTGGTGTCAGCATACATCCCATTATGATAAGCGTTTTGATTTTCATGATGCGTTCGCCTCCATTAGGCGATAACCAATGCCACGGTGTGTTTCTATGTTTAGTTCTGGGAATTGCTGACGAAGCCGCAAAATATGGTTATCGACGGTTCGTGTTGTCGGAAATGCTTGATAGCCCCAAATTTTATTTAGCAGTTCTTCGCGATGGAAAACACGCCCTTGATTTTGGATCAGTAGTAATAACAGTTGAAACTCTTTTGGCTTCAGATTTACGTCAGTGGTTTGTTGTTTAACTATCCGTTTAATAACCCGCTTGGATGGATCAATGGTGAGTGATTGATAGCTGATTTGCCCTGAACCAATTGGACGTAGGTGGGTGATGATCCTTGCCAGTAACTCTTCTTGGGCAAAGGGCTTTGTCATATAGTCTTTTGCGCCCGTCATTAGCCCTTCAATGCGCTGCTCGACATCGATTTTTGCTGTTAAAATGATCACTGGTAGCGCTTTTAAATTAAGCCAAGACGGCAAGTGTTTGAGGCTATCGCCATCATCGAGTTGGCGATCAAGCACCACTAAATCAGCTTTAAACCAAAATTGTTCTACGTTGTGAGAAGCTGTTACCCAAGTGCACTCAAAGCCATGAGAGACAAGGTACTGACGTAAACCATCACCCAGTAATTTATCATCTTCAATCAGTAATATATGGCTCATAACGGTAGCTCCAAAATACAGCGGGTAGGTTTTCTTTTTATGATTAATCGTCCACCCATTTGTGTCATTAGACGTGTGACGATACTTAGCCCAATTCCCATGTTATTTGTGGTTTGTTTAGGTGATAACCAAGTAAGAATCCGTTTTAAAAACGAAGGGAAATGACCATGGTCCGAAACGGTAATACGTAGTATGTTTTCTGATGCTTTCACATTGGACGCTGACCTTGTTGAAGCGAATATCATTGCGTTGACGCTGACTTTCCCTTGACCATGTTGCTTAGCGTTATTGATCAGGTTATCCAAGCAAATAGATAGCCAATAGAAGGGCAATGAGAGCATTTCATTTTCATCGTACTGACTGCCACCGCATGTAAATCCAATGTCGTGTTTGTCACAAACATGTGCCAACCAGTCTTCCAATGAAGCGGTTTGTTGTATTAGTTGCTGATTTTTATCCGTGCTCAAGTAGCCTTTACTGGTTTCAGTTAACTGGACTAATCGTTGGTGATCGGCGAATAACCGCCACATCGCTTGCTGAGACGCTTGGTTTAGGTTATCGAACTCATCCCTAAACATTTCTACTGTGAGCCCTAAGCTGGCAATAGGCGTGCGCAGTTCATGGGTAAGTAGCTGCAGGATAAAACGCTTATCTCTATTTTGTTGCTGTCTCTGACGTAGGCTTTTTAAGCCGATAATGGCCATACCAAATAGCAGTAGCAATGAGATGAATTTGAAGAGTGCTGTATTGGGTTTCTGCTCGCTTAAGCAAAGATTGCTATAACGAAAGGCGCAGCTATTTCCATTAAGTTTGATGGCAAGATCATTCGCAACGGGTTGCCAAACCTTCGCGGGTATCTTTTTCCAGCCACTTTCGCCGCTTAGCCACAAATTATCTTTATCTAGCCAAGCTCGATAGCCACTTAGCAGCGCGTCACGTCCTTTAGTTGAAAGTTGATTAAAGAAGTGGTGCAAAGGGTGGGCTGGGTTTTCTGCACTTAAATAGATCTGAAAAGGTTCACCGATATCAGTGATGCCTTTGTGCTTGAAATAGCGATCGGCATAGCTTGCCCCCGCGGGGTGGCGAAGTGGATGTTGGCTAAACCAGCTTATATCAAGTACATCGCTATTCTGCGCATCATTATTTTTCGCTTGATCGGAGCAGAGTGCCAATTCAAATTCGACGGCAGTTTTAAGTTTATTATTGTTCAATTTAGGCGTTAAACAAGTTGAACTGATGACTGAAAGTTGCTGAATGTCTTGCCAAATGTAGTGGACAAAATCAGGGTATTGCGCAGCAGATTGCAATAACACGTTGGGGTATTGGCTTAATAGCTGTTGCGATAGCGTCACCGGGTTATTACGCCAGTTTATTTGATAAAAAGCCTGCCATTTTTCTTGTAAGTTCATGGCGCTAGCAGGTGCAGAGGCACTTGCTAGCTGCAGTGCTAACAATAGGGGTAATCCTTGCCCAAATAAGCGGATTGAAAACCGAGATGAACCCATAAAGTGCGATGATTCAAAAGAAGAAGTGTTGTCATGGTATCGGTTTTTCGCTTTGATTTGTAACCCCAGTGTCAACAATGCATTTAAGCCTTACTTTAGCGCGATACGAAATCAGTATGCTGTTATAGCTTAGCGGCAAGTTGAGTGATTTTCTCAATGAGTGCCAAGTGAGATTCAGATGTTTCTCTTCTGTGATGGTAAATGCCCACAGTGCCTGAATTGGGTTCTTTTTCCATGGTTAGGCATTGTAGCCCGAAAGATTCAAGGTACGTTTGTAGCGCCTTGGTATAAGACATGATCGCCACGCTATTTTTAAGAACGTCAATGCTAGCAAGTAAAGAATCAAGCTCATAAGTGGCACGTTCATCAAGTTGCTGACGATCACGCTCGTATTGTTTTGGACTGGGGTTGTCGATGATATGACTGAATTTCTTCGCATCATAAGTGACCGAGAGGGCTGGGTATTCGTGCAGCATCTCTTCGGTTACCGTTTTGCCTAAAAGCGGGTGATCAGGTGAGACAAAATAAGTATCGGTCGTTTGAAAAAGAGGGATAAAAGTCACATCACATTTTTCAGATAAACCCACGATTTCATGGCCAATGAAAAATTCGATATCTTCGTTGATCAGCGAGTCCATTAAACAGAGATGATTACCAAATTCAACGTGGGTAGACGCTAAAGGTGAATGTGTGAGGTGTTCATCCAGTGCTTGTTTTACAAACAGTGGCCACCACGCATCGCCAGTGCCGATTTTAATTTTGCCAACTTGATATTTCTTCCTTTCACTAATGCTTTGTACCATTAGGTTGTATTCGTGTTGCATCGCATTGCTGTGACGATAAAGAATACGGCCATATTCGGTCAGTATCATGCCTTTAGATGTTCGTTCAAACAGATCGACATCAAGGCTTTCTTCAAGCTTCTTTAGATTGCTGGTTACTGTTGGTTGGCTCAGTCCTGCCATTCTTGCTGCGGCGCTAATACTTTTACAACGCGCGACAAGTAAAAACTGTTGCAGAGATTTGTCCATATCTTATTCCTTAAAAGTGCGAGCCATTTTGCACAAATTCACTTGCAAATCACAAATTTGAAATCATTCTCAAGTCAGAATAAACATATTTAATAGATCTAGATCACGGCTGTTCGTCGAGATATAGCTTTTATCTATGACCTGGCGCATCCCACCTATTTTTCCTGTGAGAGTGAGTTTTTTACACTGACGCACAAAATAACGAATGGAAGGGATGAACATGAAACCGAGTATTATCGCGCTTGCTGTCGCATCATGTATCGGGCTTGCCGGGTGTAATTTTAACTCTGACTCACAAGAGAGTGTAAATATGCCGACTGTCGCACCTAAGCCGGAAGATAAACCTATCATCAGCGAAGATTTGTATCTACGTGGTTTAAATGGTGATTGGGGCACGGCTGAGCATGCCAAGCTGAATTATTTGGGTGATAACGAGTACGAAACGGTACTAAGAGTGGCACGCGGTAGTAATCAGTTCAAGATTGCCGATCCTGGTTGGCAGCTAGAATACACCCATTTTACTGAGCCCACTGAGTTTGATGTGGCGCAGGACTACTATCCGAAACCCGAAATTAATGAAGATTGCATGAATGATGACTGTAACTCTGTCATCACTTTTAAAGAAAAGGGCTATTACAAATTTGCTGTCAGTTTTGCCAATGAAAGCAGTGCAACAATGACGGTAACTAAAGCGACTCAAGCTGAGGCTGAGAAATATTACTCAGAGGCCATTATAGATCCTGCGATGGTTCACAACGGCCACCAAGTTAAAGAAGCTCAGCAATTCGCCAACTATGATGGCGCCCAAGATACCGTGGTGTTTTCTGTAAAAGACCCACAAGCCAAACAGCGTGAGTTTGGGATTTCAACAACGACAGAGTTACGTGATGCCTTGGATCAAGGCTTAATTGTGAATGAACAGGCTGGCCCGCGAGTAGTATCAGGCGATGTTGCCTTTGATGCACTGTTTGCGATGAGCCTGAAAGAGCTGAGCCAGCTATCGGTGTCTGAAATTAAAGACGGTAACTATAACTACAATAAGCCAATTAAAGCGGAAGTGTTTGAAACCGGTGCCAAGTGGCACTACGTGTGGACTCGTGATTTAGCCTATGCGGCTGATCTCTCGTTAGCATTGATGAACCCGACACGAGTTGAGAATGGGCTTAATTTTAAATTGTCAGGCTTCCGTGCCAATACTGGAAAGCAATACGACGGCGAGCAAATTGTGCAAGATACTGGTACGGGAGGGAGCTGGCCAATCAGTACCGACCGTACAACGTGGGCATTGGGTGCTGAGCGATTACTTTCAGCATTAGACGGTGAAGCATACGATCAATTTGCGGAACGTGCTTATAACGCGATTAGCAATACACTGGAAGCTGATCGCCTAGCAGCTTTTGATCTGCAGTCAGGTTTGTACAAGGGGGAGCAATCCTTCCTTGATTGGCGCGATCAAACATACTCTACGTGGACACCGCAAGATGTGAATGCCATTGGTAGCAGTAAAGCCTTGTCGACGAATGTAACCCACTATCGAGCGATGCGTTTAGCTGCGAAACTGGCAGAGCAGTTTGATTCAAAAAATGCCGTTAAATATGGCGAATGGGCTAAGCAGTTAAAATTAGCGATTAATGATAAGTTCTGGAATGCCCAACGTGGTATGTACGTTAGTTACCTATTCGATAACGGTAAAGATATCGCGGTAGATAAATATGACATGCTTGGTGAATCATTGGCGATCATCAGTGGTATTGCGAGTGATGAGCAAGCCAAGAAGATCATGGCTAATTACCCACACAGTGAATTTGGTGTGCCCGTGTACTTCCCTCAGCAGCCCGATGTGCCGGTTTATCATAACCGTGCAATTTGGCCATTTGTAACAGCTTATAGTTTACGTGCTGCGAAGCAAACATTGAACGTGGCCGCAGCGAATAATGCGGTGCAATCTTTGGTGCGCGGAACCGCAACGAACCTGTCTAACATGGAAAACCTCGAATGGCTATCGGGTAAGTCATTTATCATTCATAGCGATCATGGTGCAGACGCCAGTCTTGATGGCCCTGTGATTAATTCACAGCGCCAACTTTGGTCGGTCGGTGGCTACCTGAATATGGTTGTGGAAACGATTTTTGGTATTCATACCGAAACAGGGCAATTAGAGGTTAATCCGTTTATTACCGGGTGGATTCGCAATAGCCTATTTGCGCATTCCCAGCAAATCACACTCGAAAATTTTAGCTTCAAAGGAAAAACAGTCTCAGTCACTATCGACTTACCACCAGCAAGTGATGACATGTCTGGTTACTACCCAGTTGATAATGTACAAACCGATAAAAACGGTAACTACCATGTCACTTTAGGTGCGTTGGTTGGAAATGATGACACGATCAAGGTCATTGCGGGCGTGAAGCCTTACGCAAGTGATGATAGCAAAGTGTACTCTCCGAAAGAGCCAACATTAACTGCTAAAGTGATTGATGATGGCAGTGTTAAAGGCGTAGCGGTCGATGTTCAGAGTAAATACAAGGTTAACTTGTACCGCAATGGTCAGCTTATTCAAGACGGTGTTGCAGCGCAGCAGTATATTGATACCCCACAAGGGTTTGCCTGCTACATAGCCGAAAGTATTAATGACCAAGATTTCCGTTCAAATCCAAGCCAACCTGTATGTGTCGGTAATGATATTCGCGTCAAACTTGAAGGCGATTACCATACACTGAAGCAAGGTGTCTCAGTGGTAACGGTTGATCAAGACAGTGGACCTGTAAACAGCCTTAATAGTTTTGTTGTACCTAAGACAGGGACTTATCAAATAGCCGCTTGGTATAACAACAACCTTGGTCAGCTAAACACTGGGATCACAAACACGGTGAAGAAGATTGAAGTGCTTGATGATTCGACGAAGGTGGTTGGTCAGGGTTATTTACAGATGGGGCACATTGGCGAGAACAAAGGGATGCGTTATTCAACCCCAGTTGAAGTCAATTTAGAGCAGGGTAAGGCATATCAGTTCACGATTAAGGATCATTTTAATATGAGTTACCTCAAATCGAATGAAACATATATATACGCTGGTGGCGTCGATGGTGTGAAAAATGAAGCGAAAATTGCAGACATTCGCATTACACCGCTCCAGTAAAGTAGCGCAGCACAGTTAAAGCACCTTGAGTACAAAGCCGTTGAAGTGATTCAGCGGCTTTTCCGTTTTTGCTGTTTATAAATCGATAGTCAACTCGTTTGTCTCTGAATGCTCCTTAATTGATTGTTCGTAATTACTGAATAATGAATTTAAATTTTACTCAATTATCAAATTTAATT
>NZ_NOIF01000113.1 GCF_002265265.1 Photobacterium sanguinicancri | reverse complement strand
GTCTAACTCCCAATGAGTCAGAACGATTATATTGGGAAAGCTCTAAAACCGTGACCAATTTTAGTTGACCACTACAAGGTGATAATTATACAAAATAAATGTACTGATATGTGACGTATATATCGAAAGTTAGACATACTTGTAATTTTTCACATTTTAATTTTGTATTTAGTTTTAACTGGAACTAAATATTATCTTGTAGTGGCTCAAAATAATAAGGATATTCAATATGTCTAAGTTCACCTATGTTCTACCGCTAGCTCTATTGATCTCAGGAGCAGCACACGCAGTAAGTGATAACCCTTGGTATGCGGGTGCCCGTATTGGTGGTACGCATTACAGCAATTTCGAAGGAATCATTAAAGGAGCTGATGATCAGCTAGATAAAGATGATTTCGGCGGTGGTGTTTTCGTTGGTTATAACTTTGTTCCTTGGTTTGCTTTAGAAGGTGGTTATACTCATCTTGGCAAACTAAAAAGTAAAGTTGACGGTGGTGGCTCTTTCGAAACACAAGGTATCGATCTTGTGGGTAAATTTACTTGGCAAGCGATGGAATCTTTTGATCTTTTCGCAAAAGCAGGTGGTTATGGTTACAAAGTAAAAGCCGGCGGTGAGAATAAAAATGGCTTTGCGCCTACGGCGGGTGTAGGTGCTGAATACTTCTTTACTAAGAATCTATCAACCCGATTAGAGTATCAATATTACTTTGATCTAGGTGACAAAGATAAGACGGGTCGTATCGACGCTCAATTCTACGGTATTAGTTTAGTTTACGGTTGGGGGGCGCCAGCGCCTGTTGCTGTCGTTGAGCCAGAGCCTGTTGTTGAAGCTGCACCGATTGAACCCGTAGTTGTTCAAGTTGAACCATTAACAGAATTATTGCCATTTGGTTTTGATAGTAATGCACTATCTCAAGCCGATATTGATCGCTTGCAGCCTATTGCGCAGCGCCTAGTGGACTATCCAGCCACTGAACTATTTGTGATTGGTCATACAGATAGCCGCGGTGCAGAAGCATACAACCAGAAATTATCTGTAGAGCGTGCTGATGTGGTAGCGGGTTACCTCGCTGGTCACTTTAATATTGATGCGAACCGCATTAAAACTGAAGGACGTGGTGAGACACAGCCGATTGCAACAAATGATAATGAAGAAGGCCGTGCTCAAAACCGCCGTGTAGAAGTGTACACCCCAGGTTTTGAAGTTCAGCAATAACGCATTTTATCTTATGAAAAGCGCCTGAGGGCGCTTTTTTTGTGGATGTAGCTAATGGCGGCACATGTATGAAGTGCGACTTTGCTCTCACTTTCATTCCATCTGTGCTTGAATTTTCAGCAGTTAAAATATTGGAGCTTGCTGTGTACAAGCGTCGTGCTAATGTGTTTAGAAGTATCTCCATAAATTTTATGGAAATTAGCACATTGAGGGTAGAGGAATAGGTCATGAATATTAACTTTTCACCAAATGAAGCGCGTGTGATTGGTTGTTTACTCGAGAAGGAAGTCACTACCCCCGATCAGTATCCCTTAACATTGAATGCGATTACTACGGCTTGTAATCAAAAAAGTAGTCGTGAACCCGTGATGGCACTTACAGATGCAGAAGTACTTGATACGGTTGAGGTGCTAAAATCACGGCACTATATTCAAGAAGTCACAGGAAGTGGCAGCCGAGTTGCTAAGTTCCAGCACCGTTTTTGTAATACTGAATTCAGTACATTCCAGTTTAGCGATCAAGAGAAAGGCGCGGTATGTGTCATGCTGCTTCGTGGTGCGCAATCTGCTGGTGAAATCCGTACCCGTACGAATCGCTTATGTAAATTTTCCGATGTGAAAGAAGCAGAAACGGTACTCGATCATTTAGCCGAACACCCGAAAGGCCCGTTTGTCGTTAAGCTACCTCGTGAAAATGGGAAGCGTGATTGTCGTTACATGCATTTGTTTAGCGGTGCTGTGGATGTTGATAATTTTGTTGTTGCAGCACCTGCAGTTACAAACGCAAAATCGAATGTATCAGAAGAGCGTATTGTTGAATTGGAAGAGCAGGTTGCTTCACTAACACAAGATGTTGCAGAGTTACGTGAATTGCTTGAAAGCCTTACAAGCTAACGATTAGCTAATCTTAGGAATAAAAAAATAGATACTACAAAGCTCAGCATCTTTTGCTGGGCTTTTTGATTTTGGTTTGTGTTTCAACTGTAACAATAGAAGACCTATAGAGAACGATGAACGAGTCTAAAGGGGCTGGTGTACCGATAAAAACTGAGCCAGATAGTCAAATTACGTCCGCAGATTCAACAGTTCTTGCTGAGGAAAAGCCTTGGTCGGTGTATTTGATCCGAATGCGAAACAATAGCTTGTATTGCGGGGTGACTGTTGATGTTTTACGTCGTTTCTCGCAGCACCAATCCGGTAAGCAAGGTGCAAAAGCACTCAAAGGCAAGGGACCCTTGTCGTTGGTGTGGTCACAGGAGGTTGGCGATAAGCGCCTTGCTATGCAGTTAGAATATCGAATTAAACGCCAGACCAAAGCCAAAAAAGAAGCCTTAATTAAAGGTGAATGGAATGTCAGTTCATTAATTTTAAGTAAGTAAAATAGCTACAGATACGGTGGTTATTTGAACAATAAAAGCAGTTAAAGTGAATGCTTATCTATCTGAATAAAATGGAAATTGCTTAACCCTCCCATTCTGGCTACACTCCTGATATTAACTTCCTAGGTGTACACTCTCATGGCGCTAAAAGCCACTATCTATAAGGCACAGTACAATGTTGCCGATCTTGACCGTCACGTTTATTTAGACGTAAACCACACGGTTGCCCAGCACCCATCTGAAACTGAACAACGCTTGATGTTACGTTTGTTAGCATGGGGCCTTAAAGCGTCAGAAGATCTTGTTTTCACCAAAGGTCTTAGTGATGTTGATGAGCCAGAACTGTGGAATAAAAACTACAGTGATGAAATCGAACTTTGGGTGGATTTAGGTCTACCAGATGAAAAGCGCATTAAGAAGTCATGCAATAAAGCCAAGCAAGTTTTATTGGTTGTATATGGTGATAACGCGACGGCTAAATGGTGGCAACAACACCAACAAAAACTGTCGGTATACAAAAATCTAGAGATTATTCAGATTAAAGATGAATCTTTAGCTGAAATGGAAGCTTTGCTTGAGCGCTCAATGCAACTTCAATTAACCATTGAAAGTGAGCAAGCATGGTTAAGCGCTGGTAAGGGTAGCTGTGAGATTTCACCTATTTGGTTAAAACGCGCAAACTAGTCTTGTTTGCTCATTAATCACAGTATTCAAATAATATCGGCAAAGTCATCTTAATTTCATTAAATGTTCTCACATTAAGTAAGAACATTTAATGAATTTTGGAAAGGGAAATCACATGGCTAAACAACTTCATGCATTGGCTCAAAAAGTATGGGATTACCATAAGTTAGACCATACGCTTATCAAAAGTGATTGTATTTTTGTGTTATGCAGTAATGATGTTCGAGTTGCTGAGTATGCGGCGCAACTGTATTTAGATGGCTATGCGCCCTTTATTGTTTTTTCTGGCGGTGTCGGTGAGCTCACTCTGGGCATGTTTAAGGGATCTGAAGCTGAGCACTTTGCTCAGATAGCGGCTGATCTTGGGGTGCCTGAAAGTAAGATTTTAGTCGAGCCTCAGTCGACAAATACGGGTGAGAACATTCAATTTACACAAGCCTTGCTTGAAAATGAAAGGTTAGACCCGCAACATTTTATTCTTGTTCAAAAGCCATTCATGGAGCGACGGACCTACGCGACCTTTATGCGTCAGTGGCCGAATAAGCAATGTATTGTTACCTCGCCTGCAATCTCTTTCGATGAATACCCCAATGATGTGATCAGCTACAGTGATTTGATCAACGTTATGCTGGGTGATTTACAGCGCATTCGTGTTTATCCTGATTTCGAATATGCGATTGAGCAGTCTATTCCTGATGATGTATGGCTTGCATTCCAATCTTTGGTTGATATTGGTTTTACCGAGCACCTCCTTTCTGACGGCTAACCATGCTGGCCAAGTATATTTGTCAGTGAAATTGTGCTTTTAAGGTTAAGCCTCTGCATTTATGTGGAGGCTTTTCTATTATGGCTAGCTATATCGAATTGCACGATGTATTATTTTTTGAACTTCACGCAGACCTTCTGGTCAATAACTCCTATAAACCAAAGTCATTACGAATATAATTATGAAAAAACGTTGGATTTCTGGCGCTATAGCTATTGCATTAGCGACTGGTGGATACTTTTATTTTCAAACGCCTGTAGAAGACACTTCTGCGACACAACCTACTTTGACTGTTGAACAAGGCCATATTGAAAAAACCGCGATTGCGGTAGGTAAAATTGTTCCTGCGCATTCAGTACAAATTAAATCGCAATTAGAAGGGATCGTTGAAGAGATCTATCACCAGACTGGTGAGCAAGTTGAAGCGGGTACTGCGCTGTTTAAGATCAGACCAAACCCAACGCCACAAAAGTTAACGCAAGCTGTAACAGACGTAATGACCAGTCAAGCAAGGTTAGACTCTGCACAGCAAAAATACGATAACTTAGCAGGGCTTGTCAAAAATAAGGTTATCCCAAAAAACTACGGCGACTTCATTGGTGCTAAAGCCGAGGTACGTCAGGCAGAAGCAGATTTACGTCAGAAAAAACAAAACCTCGACCTTATTCAAAGTGGTGAATCTTCAGTTGGTAAAGCCAAGTTATCATCGACTATCTATGCGCCTATTTCTGGCACCGTCTTGAATGTATTAGTTGAAGTGGGAGAACCCATTATTTCAACAGAATCCAATCAAGCTGCGACTGTCATGATGTCGATGGCTAACATGGACAACATCATATTCAAAGGGAGCGTGAGTGAACATGATGCCGCGCAGTTATCTCCAGGTATGGCGGCGAACCTGACATTAGCGCCATACCCAGAAGTCAGTGTTGAAGCGAACTTAAACAAAGTCGCGGTGCAGTCTGAAAAATTGAATGCTGTGAATGGCCAAGCGACTAACGGTAATTTTGATAATGGTTTTCAGATCGAAATAGATAATATTTTATTTCCAGCGTCATTACGTGTGCGTTCTGGTTTTTCTGCAACCGCAAAGATCACATTGAAGTCCGTAACCGATGTCCCCACTATTCCTGAGCGAGCACTGCAGTTTGATGGTGAATCGCCGTCTGTATTGATCCCCGATGAGAGTGAAGTTGGTTTCCGTGTTCAGCCCGTTAAACTAGGTCTGTCAGATGGTATTAATGTTCAGGTTATTGAAGGTATTTCGGAAGGTGAAGCTATTCTCGATGCCAGTATGATGGGAGCCCCTAATGCTTAATCGAAATATGCTGACTTTGACGATAAAGCCACTTCGCTTAAATCGGGTCATGGCTGGCATCGCGTTAACATGTTCAGTTATGGCGGTCACTGCGTTTAGCCCTGTAGTGAATGCCATTACTTTGTCTGATGCTTGGCTCGCTGCTAAAGCCAATGAACCGCAATATTTGAAATCACAAATTGATGTCCAAATTGGGGAAGCCGATGTTGATAGTTCTCGAGCGGGTTTATTACCCGGTATTACCGCAAGTGCTGGCGCTAATTGGAGTGACTCGAACAGTGATGAAGTGACGGGGCAATACGGTATTCGTTTAGAACAAACGATATGGGATAGCACAAAGTGGCGAACATTAGATGCGAGTGAAGCGCGTCTAATGAGTAAAGCGTTACAAACATCCGCTCAAAAGAATGCCTTGGCGGAAAAGGTGATATCGGCTTATTTAGATGTCGCATCGTCGCAAGCTGCACTTAACCTCGCAGAGCAAAAATATAACGAAAGTGCCAAGTTATTAGGGCTGACTGAGCAGCGCTTCAAAGCGGGTAAAATTATGGCGACGGATCTTGAAGATACCCGAGCAAGCCATGTTGATGACCAAGCCTCTATTTTGAAGGCTAAAGCTCAACTACTGGATAATCAAGCTGCCTTGGCAAATTTGATTAATGTCATGCCCGATCAGGTGGATGAAGTAAATGCAGAACAACTGTTTGCGCCACCGCTAAAATATAACGGTGAGCAGCATTGGTTGAAAATGGCGAGAGATAATAGCCCTGAACTACTAGTTGCCTTACAAAATCTAAAAGCCGCACAAATAAATAAAGACACTGCTAAAGCGGGGTACTACCCAACTGTGAACGGTAATGTCGGCTATCGCAATGAAACCAAGTCGAATAGTAACGATTTGTACGCAGGGTTAAACCTCAGCGTTCCTCTTGATTTGAATGGTTCAACAAGTGCCAGTGTAGAAAAAGCCTCTTTGCAGATATTACAAGCTAAACAAGATGTACGTGCTGTTGAAATTCAGTTAAAGCAGGATGTGCAAATTCGCTACCGTAAGCTAGCGCTTGATTGGCAACGTGTAGAAATGGCGCTGCAACAGGTAAATTCTAGGCAGCAAGTACTATCGAGTAAGCAATCTGTTTATGGCGCAGGCTTAATTGATTCTCTAGAAGTTATTCGAGCGCATAACCGTTTGTTTGACAGTAAAAATGCCTTGCAAGTTTTACTTTATCAGTATTGGAAAAATCGTGCAGCTTTACTCAAAGCTGTTGGCCAGTTGGACGATAATGCGATTTCTATGGTGAGTAAGGCTCTTCATTCATGATGCTACTTCAGCAGATCTATCAAACGCTGTTTGCACATAAGTTGCGGGCTGCATTGGCCGTGATTGCGGTGAGTTGGGGGATTTTGGCTGTGCTTGTCTTAGTGGCTCTTGGTGAAGGATTTTACCAAGTGAATGTTAAATCGTTCGCAGTATTGATGAGTGATACCCAACTTGCTATGAATGGTCAAACAACACAGCCGTGGCAAGGGCTTCCAGCAGGGCGTTCTATTACCTTTCGTGAGGAAACCGCTCGTAAATTGGTTGAACACAAGGAAATAGATGCCGTATCTGTCCTTTATTTTAAATGGGATGCGAGCGTGACAGACGTAACAGGCAGAACGATCCCTGGCTATGTTCGTGGTGCGGATCAGTATTACTCCGAATTACGTAATGTCCGTTTACAGCAAGGTTCTCGGGGCATCAACCCGAGTGATATGGCTAACCATTCACGTGTCGCTGTTATTGGCTGGCAACTGGCGAAACAAGCGAATTTAGGGATCGGGAGCGAGCTAAAAGTGAATGGGGTACCTTTTACTGTGGTTGGATTAACCCAGCAAGCTGAAGGTGGCAGCGCCTTTGGTCGCCGTGAAGATAATCAAGTGATCATCCCGTCTAAAACATATTTAGACTTATGGTATGCCAAGCCCTCGCAGCTTTGGGTTAAGCCGCATGAGGATGTATCTGGTGCTTTGTTACGTAAAAGCTTGCAACATTACTTCGCTAAAATTGAACACTTTAATCCTGCTGATCCGAATGCCATTTGGCTTCCTAACTTTGGTGAAGATGCTAAGTTTTTCGATGCATTATTACGCGGTATTCAAACCTTTCTGGGGGCGAGCGGTGTGATGACATTGGCTGTTGGCGCATTAGGTGTGGCGAATATCATGTTCTTATCAGTAACAGAGCGGACACGAGAGATTGGTGTGCGCTTGGCGGTTGGTGCAAGACAACGAGATATTTTAAACCACTTTATTGTCGAAGGTTGTTTGCTGGTGGCTTTAGGGTGTTTAGTCGGGGTGCTATTGGCTTATGGTGCAGTAGAAGGTTTGCTTGCAATCGGTTTACCCGCTTGGCTGGGTATACCTGAAATTACAACTTGGTCACTGTGGTTAACGGTAGGTGTCACCATTATTCTTGCTCTACTAGCTGCTTGGTTCCCTGCTCGTCGGGCTGCACGCTTAACGCCTGTTATTGCACTAAGTGCGAGGGGGTAGCATGATTCCATTTCGACAGATATTCCAAGAAATGGCCGCGGAAAAACTACGTCTTGGCTTGATGATTCTTGCTATCGCGTGGGCAACTATTTGTATTGCCTTAATGCTTTCGATTGGCGAAGGTCTTCGTCAAGGACTAACGCGTCATGCTGAAAGTGGTAACGGTAAATTAATCCGTGTCATGGGTGGTATGGCGAGCATGAATTACGGCCAGTTTAATCAAGGGAAAATGCTTAAACTTTATGCTGAAGACATCGATCTTGTTCGTGCGTTACCCGCCGTAAAAGCAGCTGAATCTGTAGTGACATGGGACAAAGAGGTTATTAATAACAAACAAGTAAGTTGGCAAGCCCCAATGGCGGTTTCTGCGAATTATCAATCCATGATGGGCTTTTCTATTGCAGACGGCGGACGCTGGTTAAATCCTTTGGATTTGAAAGAACAGCGTAAAGTAATTGTATTGGGAGAGAGTGTTGCGGTTGAGCTTTTCTATAAAGGAGAGATCACGGATTGGGATAACTTACCGAAGCTTGATGAGTCACCGGTTGGTAAAGCAGTCAAAATTGGCGAAGAGTCTTTTACCATAGTCGGCATACTTAAACCTTCAGCAATGCGAGTGGGTGAAGGTGTACCTGCCAATTATGCGGTATTTATTCCCTTTACCACTTGGCAACGTTTCAACACCAATGCGCCAGTTTCTGCGTTAGAAGTTTACCCAGCTGAAGGCACTGATCGTACGTTACTTGCCAATACGATTCGTCAAGTGATCAGCCGTAAATACGGGGCGAGTCTGCAAGACACCGAAATTGTGCAGTTAGAAGACATGCTGGAACGCCAGAAAACCATGAAGACATTTTTGCTTGGTCTACAAAGTTTCCTTGGCATTATTGGTTTAGTCACCTTGCTGGTGGCGGGCGTGGGTATTGCCAATGTGATGTATGCATCGGTGAAGCGAGCGACTCGAGATATTGGTGTGCGAATGGCGATTGGTGCGACGCCTACGGATATTACTTTGCATTATTTAGTGCAGGCGTTTCTGACGATGGGGCTTGGTGGCTTGATTGGATTAGTGATTTCACAATCGGCGGTACAAGTTTTATCGGCCATACCGATTGAGGGTAATTACTTGTATGAAGAGCTTGGTCGACCCGTACCTGAGCTGTCATTGGCTGTTGTTATGGTCGTGGTTGGTGCATTAGCACTTGTTGGTTTACTTGCTGCATGGTTTCCTGCAAGACAAGCCGCCAGCGTGACACCATTAGAAGCGCTGCAAGGCGAGTAGAGATTAATTAGTTATGTCATTAGTAGAATTACAAGCTATCAGTAAGATTTATCAAAGCGGTGCTGAAGTGGTTAAAGCACTCGATGAAGTCAGTTTAACCATCAATAAAGGTGAGTTCCTTTCTATTCTAGGCCCGTCAGGCTCGGGTAAGTCGACCTTAATGAATATGCTGGGATGCTTAGATAAAGCCAGCAGTGGTGAATACTTGCTAGAAGGCGAATCGATTGAAGGCTTAACCAGTAACCAACTGGCAGCGATCCGAAATCAAAAAATTGGTTTTGTATTTCAAAGCTTTAATTTGTTGGAATACGCCAGTGCGCTCGATAACGTTGCCTTGCCTTTAGTCTATGGTGGTGTGTCTTTGCGTGAAAGGCGTAAACGCGCAGCGGTATTGCTTGAAAAGGTTGGCTTGGGTAATCGTATGGATCATAAGCCCAATCAGTTATCTGGTGGTCAAAAGCAACGTGTTGCCATTGCGCGAGCGTTAGTGAATGAGCCTCAAATTATTTTAGCTGATGAGCCAACTGGCGCACTAGATACTAAATCTGGTGCTGAAATTGAGTTGCTATTTAACCAGCTTCATCAAGAGGGACGAACCATTATTGTCGTCACTCATGATTTGGAATTAGCGCAGCGAACTAAACGGATTATCACTATTCGTGATGGTCAGTTGGTGGGAGATGAAGTCCCAATGGTATAATTGAATTCTCCCTTGCAGGAGTAAGGGAGTTTTCACTGACGATCATATCACTGCTTATCCCTTCTAGTGCTTTCGATCCATTTCCAGAAAACGCATTCATTAAAAGAAGAACATTATTAAGTTAGAAATAACGTCGATTGTTATGCGATTTTTGATAGATGTTAGTGAGGGGGAGTCCGTAATTACGGTGGTATCTCTAGCGTATGGTATGAATAATATGCTTGTTAATTAGTCAGTTAATTCGAATTCTAACTAAGAGGATAATGGGATCAATTCTTATTTTTTTTGATTGCGTTATACTGTGTGCAGAATTTGTATTAGTGAGAAAAACAATGCTTGAGAACCTATCGATTGATCCTGAAGCGATCAAAAAAGAACCTGAGTTGCCGATCCCTTCACTAGAAGAGCAGCAAGCTATAGTTGCAGAACTAAAGCGTTTAGAAGAATCTGGTGAGTTGACACCAGAAATCTTATCTGACTTTATGACAGGTAAACGTAAACCTGAATAAGCTAAGATCAGGTTGTGATAGATAACCTAAACTCAGTTAGTTATGTATCAGTTGCTAAGCGGTCACAATGAGTGGTCGCTTTTTTTTGCTTATAATGTGAGGTTATCACTGTTTACTGATGTGTCAGTAATTGTATTTGGGCTCAAGATCAAAAATTAAAAGTGAAAGATGAATCGCAAAATCATTGAGTATTTCTCTTGCGCACTCTGTTTTATAGTAATTTGATTACTGTAAGTTCAGTGAAAAGAGAAACATTACCATGAAATGGTTATTTGATTTTAAAGGAATGAAAACGCGCTATAAGATCATAAAAAAACAGCATAGTTATTTTCTTTATGAACGAAAATTTTTATGCTTGTGGAGGACAGATGGCTGCGTTTATCAATCAAAACATGATGCGAGTAGTGCTATTCCGTATTAATTCTAGTTCAGCACTAAGCTCTTTATACTATATCAAAATTCCCTGGTGCTAAGCGCCCAGGGAATTTTTTATAACTGTAGTATTAAGCAGTGCATGTTTTACGCTGCTCAAAGAACGAATAAGCAGAATTAAACACAAGGACTAACAAGCAAGGTAATAACCAGCTTGCATGTGCGCTATAGAGTGGAAGTGTATCTGTTAATTGCTCATGCATTGCCGTTGGCATTAGCTCTAAAATAGCAAGAGCATCCACAGCACCAAACACTAATGTCACCACTAAAACGCTTACATGGCTAGGCTTGATCGCTTCATTGATTGAGCCAACAAAAGACGCCATAACCAGTGCAATAGCTATTGGGCACAACAGAAGAATGGCAGGTAAGCTGACTTGGATAATCTGTGCTAAGCCAAAATTTGCGACGACACAGGTTAGAGTCACAACAATGATTGAAGTGAGTGCAAAAGGTGCTTTGAACGATGAGCGATAATATTCGGCGCTAGCATTCGTGAGACCAACAGTTGTGGTTAGACACGCCATAATGATGATAGCAGCCAGTAAAACTTGGCCATATTCACCAAAAATACCATGAACATAAAGTGTGAGAATTTCACCACCATTGGTAGCACCGTTTGCAATAGTACTTGCTGTTGCTCCTACGTAACCCATAGCCAGATAACAAGCGCCCATTAGAACTGCATAAATTCCAGCTACATAAAGAGACACTCGAGCCACATCTTTAGGGGCTGTTACGCCTTTAGCATTAATCGCTTGAATGATCACCCAGCCAAAGCCAACAGCAGCAATCCCATCCATAGTCATGTAGCCTTGAATTAAGCCATGTGTAACTGCACTGTTTTGGTAATCAGCACTTGGCATTTGAGGCACGCCTAATGGTGATGTAATTGCTGCAACAGAAAGCGCGATTAACATTAAGATCAATGCTGGTGTCATGAATTTACCAATATAATCGACGAGTTTTCCTGGTGTAAAAGCCAACAATAGAGTGACGCCACAAAAGATAAGGGTAAAAATAAGCAGGTAGTCGCCATCGACAAAAGGTTTTATACCCATCTCATAAGCAACGGTCACAGCCCTAGGCATACCAAAAGCGGGGCCGATAGAAGTGAACAGCAGTACCCAAAAGGTTTTCCCAAGCCAAGGCGGTAGGGCTTTTGTGAGGTTATTTGTATTCGTGATACGTCCTAATACAATTAGGGTAAATGCTGGCAGGCCAACGGCTGTGATTAAGAACCCCACCATAGCTGGCAGTAAATTTGTTCCTGCTTCGAGTCCCATTGAGGGTGGGAAGATCAGGTTACCTGCACCAAGGAAAAGGGCAAATGTCATTAAGCCTATGGCGAGTAAATCTTGTGTTTTCAATGCTGTATTCATTGACTGTCCTACAATCTGTATTGTGTGAACCGTCTAACGAGCTAATGAAGGGATAAAGTAAATATAGAGGGATACTACCTTTCCATCAGCTCGGCTGACGGAAAGTTATCACCGTCAGCCTAGCGAATAATCGCTAGAATAATGATGATAATTGAGTTTGTTGCGCGCACAGCTAACTCTGTCTTATATGAGTTTTTTGCAATGACTTTAGCTGTACGTAAAAACATGATGAACCTATATTCAACCTCGGCAACACATTTACAATATGCGGAATGAACATAGATGTAAAGTATTACCTTAAACAAAATTCAGACTTTTATTGAAACCTTATTTTGTTTGATATGCCAGGGTGATAATTATTCTTATGGCTATATTTCGTACGACATTAAATTATGTGTGTTTTTTGTTGCGTTAACATTAAAAGCTGTAACAGTTAACCGCCAGTGTAAACATACTGGCGGTTAGTGTTTAGCTTATACTGTTTCAGCACATGCTGTAGGTTGTGTTCGTTGAGTTATTTTTAATCCAACGAAGAGAATTGCAACAGGGATTAACCAACTCAAGTGGTATTCATAAAGCGGTAACCATTGATTAAACTGAACGTTTAGGGCCGCTGGAATCATATCTAAAACAGAAAATGCATCAATGCTACCAAAGATGGTTGCAGCAATAACAACTCTACTTTGAAGCCCTGCATTAATAGCGCGTTTAGGCAAAAAGATAATGCTTAATATTAATGCAATAGCAATAGGGCACAGGATAAGTATTGCGGGCAAGCTTACTGTAATAATCTGTTCTAGGCCTACATTTGATACAGCTGCAGTCAACACTGTCACAATGATTACGCTGCGGTAAAAAGGTACGTTATAAGTGTTACGGTAATACTCAGCATTTGCATTGGTTAAACCAACCGTTGTCGTTAGACATGCCATTAATGTAATGCCTGCTAATAAAAGTTGGCCAGCATAGCCGAATTCACCAGCAGCATAGCGTGTCAGGATTTCTCCACCATTGGCAGCGTTAGGAGCAATAGTCGAAGACGTCGCACCTAAATATCCCATAGCTAAATAGCATAAAGACATCAACACAACGTAAATAAGCGCAATCCATTTGCTATACCTTGCCAAATCAGCTTTGCTGGTTACACCTTTACTCTTAATGGTATTAATGATTACCCAGCCAAAAGCAACTGCGGCAATAGCATCAAGCGTCATATAGCCTTGAATAAGACCGTTCACAATAGGTTGTTCTAGGTAATCTTGTGTCGCCGGAAGGCTGGTTCCCAGAGGATTAACCAATGCTGCCACAACAAGTAATGTAAGCATTGCAATTAAGGTTGGTGTCATGACCTTGCCAATATAATCCAGTAACTTCCCTGGTTTTAAAGCAAGCAAAAGAGTGATGAAGCAGAACAGGATTGAAAAAGGTAATAACAGGTTGGCGTCTGTAAAGGGCTTAATACCCATTTCGTATGCTACGGTTACAGCACGCGGTAATACAAATGCAGGCCCAAGTGTAGTGAGCACCAAAAACCAAAAAGTACGGTTCATCCAAGTGGGTAAAGCACTGGTGAGTTTTTCAGCTGAAGATAGTTGTCCTAATACGATAATAGTGAGTGCGGGTAAGCCAACAGCCGTTAGTAAGAAACCTGCAATCGCAATTAGCCAGTAGTCACCTGCTTGTTGTGCCATTAGTGGGGGGAAAATTAGGTTGCCTGCTCCGAGGAACAGCGCGAAGGTCATAAACCCTATTGCTGCTAAATCACGCTTTTTCATGTACTAACCTTTTTGTTGTGTTTTTTGTTAGGTCAGCTTGGCGAGGGAAAAAGCAGGAGTGTCACTATTTCATCAGCCAGGCTGACGAAATAATTAGCTGTCAGCGTTAGTGAGAGACCACGACGACGACAGAGACCACAGTGTGAGACGCATTCAAAAGTGCGTTTGAACATACATTTATACTGCTAATAGCTAACATTGGCATGATTCACATCTGTGTTTTGGAAGAATAACCACAACATAAAGGGATATGCTGTGGTTGTAAAGTTTTTAATTTGGTTAGATTATTTAGCTAATATGCGCCTAGCTTATTAGCGCCATCCTAAAAGGAGTATCTGGCGTGTATTAATAATGTGGCTTTAACATAGTATGTAGTTCGTCAAGTGAGCTGACTTGGTAGCACGGCTTCACACCATTAGGCACTGGTTGTCCTGATGCGTTTAACCAGCAAGTCGAAATCCCCACGTTATTGCCACCTAAAATATCTGAGTGTGGATTATCGCCAACCATCAATACATCTCTTTTATCAGGATTACCCATCAAGGCAAAAGCATGCTCAAAAATACCCCGGTCAGGCTTGGCAATGCCAACTTGCTCTGAAATGATCAACGCTGCAAAATGTTGAGAAAATCCAGTTCGTTCTAACCGAACTTGTTGAAGTTCTGTAAACCCGTTAGTAATAATACCTAACTGAGCTTTACCCTGAAGGAAATCTAGCAGTTCTTTAGCGCCAGGCAATGGGGCGCAGATATCGGCCATTGCTGAGAGAAAGGCACTGTTAAGGTCTGTGGTTGTAACGTCTAACTTTTTAGCCCACAACTCAAAACGGGTATGCTGGAGTTCCTGAGCTGTGATTTTCCCATCTTGATAGTCTACCCACAGCGGTTTGTTTACTTGTTGGTAGTGAGCAAAATCATCTCGACTAAAAGTGATGCCAAACCGTTCAAACATTAGCCTAAGTCCTTCGTATGCATCGAAGTGAAATAATGTTTCATCGGCATCAAATAGAATCCATTTGAAGTTCATTTTGTATCCTTTTTCTAATCCAAGTCGAGATAACGTGATTTTTATTTGCGTATTTATCCCTGATTTTAAGTGGAATTACACCAGGCGGCAATTCTAAAGAATAAATTATTCAAATGCTACATGATGAATATTCAAATGGACTAGACTATAAAATGTGCCGATAAAAATAGACATATCTGTAGTGTCGAAAAGACACTTCATGGCTAGGGATACTGTTAACGTTATGGAGTAACTAGAATGGTAGATGAAATATTCTTTTATGAGCCTCAAGATGATCATGGTTTTTTATCTAATTTTTCCGCAAGTCCAATATCATTAAGCGATGTAGTGTGGCCGACAAGTGAACACTATTATCAAGCTCAAAAATTCACAGATAAAAGTATCCAGGAACTGATACTGAATGCATCAACGCCCGATGAAGCTTTTCAATTAAGCCGCCAATATCAAGACCAAGTAAAGCACGATTGGATGGAGGTCCGAACAACCGTGATGCGCTATGTTGTATTTGAAAAGTTTCGTCAAAATCCGCATTTTACGCACTTACTTGTCTCGACGGGCACTTGTGTGATTAAAGAGCATTCTCACAAAGATGCATTTTGGGGAGATGGTGGTGATGGTCGAGGCCAGAACGAATTAGGTAAAATATTGATGGAAGTGCGTAGTCATTTTGCACAACAAGAACCTTTTAACCATGTCCATTTTGTCGATAGTGCAAAGTTACCCACTCAATGGGGGACATTCCAAATGTATGGTTTTACAGAGGTTTCCTCAGGGAAAGAACACTTAGCATTAGTGTATGGCAAACTGGATCCTGAGATACCTCCGCTTATTCGCTTACACTCAGAGTGCCTCACGGGTGATGCTTTATTTAGTGCTCGTTGTGATTGTGGGTTTCAACTTGCCAGAGCTATGGAGAATATTGTTGATGCTGGGAGTGGTGTATTACTCTATTTGCGCCAAGAAGGACGGGGAATAGGCTTGATAAATAAAATTCGAGCATACCACTTGCAAGATCAAGGTGCTGATACAGTTGAAGCCAATGAACAATTAGGGTTTAAAGCTGACATGCGAGACTATACTTTCTGTCGGGGGATGTTGAGTTTTTTAAATATAAAATCGGTTAAAT
>NZ_NOIF01000112.1 GCF_002265265.1 Photobacterium sanguinicancri | reverse complement strand
CTTCTGGGCCGTTTTTATATAGTATCACCAAGGCTATTTCATCAATTTCTGAGTAAACCCACCGTTTTCAATAGATTTATCTATGGTTTGATTGATTGTTTCCTCTGCCAATAAGCGCAACTTTCCGACATTCCCAAAGAAAGCGGTATCAAATCCATTACCATCAGAGACTTGATAATTATCAAACAACTGAGAAAAGACAACCTTTGAATCTATATTATTCAAAAGTTCCACTCTAATCGAAGCTGTTGCTTCACGGTTTACATATTGGCTTGCATCAACCTTCATTAAAGTCAGCACAATTTGGTAAGGAGCCTGATCATCAGGTGTATACAAGTTACGCTGCTTTAATGCGTCAATATACATACCTTTAATTGTATCGCTCGTGACTGTTTTTGTGCGTAATGTTTTTAAACTTCCGCCCCAACCGTGACGTATTGCACCTAACCAATCCTTATCACTGCCTCTTTCATCATAAACTGTCACTTTATTAATGATTGGCGTTTTCTGAACAATATGATGTCCTTTATAAGTTAAGTTAACATAATGTGTTGAACAACCCGAAAGCATCAGTGTTGCTAATAATATAAGTCTATTTAACATCGACAATGACCAAAATGAATTTTTTAATAATACTATTCAGCGACAGCTAAACATGCGAAGGCATACTTGCTCTGCATATCAGCTGGAGAGTATTTATTTGAATCAATAACATACTTACCGTCAGGCTCTTTAGTCACAAATTGCTGCGTTGTAAGATAAATTGGCCACTGATGCCTACCACCTGGAATAACACCATCGCTAGAGTTGATTGCTGAACTGATCACGCCAGGCGCACCGTATGTGCGTAAGCAAAAATTATTGGCTTGCTTCGGTGTCATTTTAAGTCCTTTTACCACATTCGACGCATCACGAATAATGCTGGGTTCCGCTGAACTAAAGCCTGGATCTTTATCCATTTTTAACTCTTTAAACTCCTCCCATGTATAAGGGCGACGAATTCGATATTTTTTCCCAGATATTGTGACCTTCACTTCACGCTTATAGTTCATGGCAACGCGAGTTTTATCACTATTATCAAAAATCATTCCAGCCGTTAATTTGACGTTACTTTTAACTTCTCGACAAATATCATCACCATTCTGTATTTCCTCATCTAAAGAAATACAAAGAGACACTGGATACAAATTACTAAATGAAGGTTCAAGTTTATCTACACTAACAGGCTTTACCTTATTATCTGTAAAATCTAATTCCATAGCGGAAGTGATCATCTTAGACGCTGACATCCAATATGAAAGCTTGAAGTCTGGGTAGCCAGATAGATGTGGTGTTATCACTCCCCCTTCAATCAGTTGGCCATGCCCTTCAAACCAGGCAATATTTTCTGTTACACACTCCGTATTACCCTGCTCTTTGGCATTGACAGGCGTCACACAAAATCGAATTTTATTGCCTTTACCTTCATCGCTAACCTGCAAGGTATAAGTGCGATCGGAACTAACCGTAGTAGCAACATCATTTTTAATCACACTCCATTCATAACGACTACCTGACTCAGGGTCATTATTTAAATCGTAGTATTTGTATGTACCTGTCAACTTATGTCTACCAAAGCGAACGCCTTCTATACCAGCATTCATCGCTCGAGGAATCGAACCTTTAACGGCCCAAACCGTTCCAGTTGCTGTACAGGTTTCATCACTATTCTTAGGCAAGCCTGTTTGCGCATAGGCCGTTACACACCCTTTTACGCGGTTACCCGCCATGCTTTCATTTAGTGATAAAGAGCGGGTTGTCGCTATTTTCTTACCATCTAGATACCAACCAAATGACACTTTACTCGTATCTTCTTTATCGCTATCACGATCGGAGTAGTCGTAATCTAGGTAAAGTGTTTGACCAACCTCAATCTTGGTTGGCAACGCGGTAATATCAACGTCAGGTCGCTCACCAGTACGTGGTTGAATCACATTTGTTTCAGCAGAACATGCTAGCTTAATGTTCGTTTTTTTATCAAATGCACAGACAGAGATTTGGTGGCCTTCATCATCACTCGTTAGCCAGTATTGCTGTTGAGTGATGCCCTGTATGGCCTTTCCATTTCGGTACCACTGGACACGCGTGTCATAGTCACTGCTATCAAGCACCCAGACATCTAAAGGGGAACCAACAGTATTGTTAGTGGCTGCATTCGGAATCGAGACCTTAGGTGTTTGAGGAAGGTACTTGCTCTCAATAGGTAACGGTGTTGAGCAGGTTTTAGTGCCTTCAACGCGGTTGCCTCGATTGATAGGCTTAACACAGAATCTAATTTCTAGGCCTACCAAATTATTATCCATTGGAATACGATAGGTACTGCCTCTATAAACACTTCTACCATCAATTTCCCAATTAATATCAGAAGCATCCATTTCTTCTGGAGTGCTATTAGATATAAAACTATATGTTCCTTTCAGCTGATCGCCGATTTCAATCACTGCACCTTCTTGATTTTTAAATGAAACATTTATAGCTTCAGGATGTGATGAAATGTCTGGCGAACTAACTCCACCACTTTCACCACCACAAGCAACCAAGGTGGTAGTAAGTAGAGCTGCTAATATTTTTTTGTACATAACAATAAACTTTACTTTCTAAACTTTCCAAAAGGAGTGCGAAGTTACAGGATACCACTCGTATTGTACAGCGTTCAGTATAAATAAAAATTAAAGATATACTTTTCAATTCCATACAAAAAACATGGAAAATGAAACAGAAACAGAAACAGAAACAGAAACAGAAACAGTAATAAACCATCCAGGATGGTCATTCAAGTTGGCGCACATACACATCCAATAAGGACTAAGAAGTCGCAATTAAAAGGAGAGAATGTATATCACAAAGGAGAGCAAAGAATTTAAAATAATATAAACCTTGCTTGCGTAATAACAACAAGCAAGGCTATACATTAATATACTAGGGTGCTAGTGAGACACACATAAATGCATATTTTTTACGTAAGTCCGCAGGAACTGGAGGGGTAAAACCACTATTATCAAGTTGATAATAACCATCAGGCCCTTTAGCTACAAACTCTTGTAGCATTAATTCTGTTGGCCAACTATTACTTAAATCTGACCCTGTAGCAAATTTATTATAAAAGACCGGACTCGCAAGCCCTGTCGCGCCATGCATAAGCAAACAAAATTTGTTCGCCTGTTGCGGTGTCATCTTCACACCTGAATATGACTCTCCAATCAAGTGAGAAGATTCAGCGCTACTAAATTCAGACTGCATATTTTTAGGTAGAGCCTTAAATTCAGACCACGTATGCGGTCGATGTAGCCGATAATGTTTATCAACAACTACTGATTGGTTAATATTAATAGCAGCATGAACGCCCTGCTCGTCTTTCAACCTAATATATCGCGTTAATTTATTGCCTACAGGTATTTCACGACAAACATCATCACTATTTAATAAATTATTATCAAAAGATATACATAGACGCATTGGTCTTAAATTAATAAAGTTTGACAGTGGTGATTCAATCGCTAATGGTGATACGCTATTTGATCTCGTATTTATCGCAAGTGGCAATGCGGTATCTTCATCGCTGGATAACCAATATGCCTGGCTGAACTCTGGGAAACCTTTAAGATTAGCGGTAACTTCCCCCCCCTCTTTAAAATTCCCTTCCCCATCTAACCAAGCAATATCTTCAGTCCTACAACTAGCATACCCTCGAGCATGGCTATTTATTGGTGTCACACAAAAACGGACTTTATTACCCTTGCCTAGATCACCATCCTGTAATCTGTAGCTCTGCTCGTTACTTACCTGTTTTTCTTGATCATTACTAACAATGGTCCATGAATACTCACTTTGAGTTTCTGGATTATTGTTACTTTCAAAGTATCGGTAAGTACCAATTAGAGTTTCCCCTTCAAAGCGGTGACCCGATATAACAACATTAAGCGCGTGAGGGGTATCATTCGGTAACGGTTGAACAGTCACTGCTTCTGTACACGTCACGTCTCCTGCTTTAGGCCACCCCGTTAATGAATAAGGGGTAACACAACCTTTCAACTGTTTATTGACCATAGAGGTCTCAATATATAAGGACTGCGTTTTCGCCACAGGCTGCCCATCTAAAAACCATGAAAATGACGTACTATCGAGATCTTCTTTATCATTATCAAAGTCGAGAAACTCATAATCTAAAAATGCACTTTTCCCTAATTCAATCTGATCTAATAACGGATTGATTATCGCAACCGGCTCAGACCCTGCTGCGCCTTGTATCATATTCGTTTCTTCTGAACATGATATTAATGTATTCGTCACTTGGTTAATAATACATACAGATATATATTTACCTTCATCTGCAACAGTCAGTAAATAAGAGCCACTATTTTCATTAGGTATAATTTGGCCATTTCGTTTCCAACGAAACCCATGCTCATCATCAACGATATCGCCATTTTTATCTATGATAAAAGTTAACAACTCACCACCTACCACTTCAGGGGTGTAAGCATTAGATAATATTTTTACCATAGGAGTAGATGGATCAAAAAAGACAGGTGTTATTAATACAAATTTGGAGCAAGCTTTCTTGCCTGCTTTTCTATCAATACGATTGAAGGGCTTAACACAAAAGCGGATTTGAGTACCAGCAAGACTATTATCATAAGGAATACGGTATTTTAACCCGCGATGAATACTCGTTCCTGATTCTGTTTCCCAAAAACCAATAGAGGCATCCAGCCCAGGGGGAATACTTGCAGAATTAAACGTGTACTGACCAATAACCTCTTGTCCAGATTGGATTCCATTATCGTTGCCTGAACCTTTCAGCGCTACATTGGTCGCTTTGGGTGGTTTCGAGACTGTAATAACATCTGAATTCTCATCGCCGCCACCGCCACAAGCCGAAATAAAGGCAGTTAATAGCAGAGTAATAATGTGTCTATACATATAATTTACTTTTATTTCCATTTTCATAACAGCAAAAAGGCGTATAAACGCCTTCTTAATAAGAAACAACTATTTACCTGTTAGCTAATAACTGCTTACTGACTAGCAGCTATTTTACGCTGTGAATTATATTTATCAATACTTCGATAGTGGGAGGAGCACTACACATACGCAACCAAACTCATTTTTTATGCTTGTTTATTAATAAAGTTTAAATAGATAATTAACATTCAAAGCTTCGTCGGTACTGTTTATATTCTAAAAATCCAATAGCATCAGTAACTAAATGAGAATACAGTCAGCACTCAACAATAAGTGATATCAATCCTACTTGAAGAAAAACAATGTGATTATTTTGTATAATTAATATTGGTAGCGTGTATTGTGAATGTTGGACCCCTTACTATGTATTAGTAAGGAAATTCTGTGGGCATAACCCATGAGACTGGGCTTAGAGACGCCTAATTCTTGCTGATACTTAGACGTCTTTTTTGTTTTATCTAATCACCATAGAAAGTTAGCTCTTTGCCTTGTCATGGTGTTTGATGAGTTGCTTATGCAATAAGTCTTTTAGTTCGACACGCTTGAGTTTTAAATTATGCATACTCAGATCGTCAACAGGGCTACCAGATATCTCCAACTGGCGAATATCGTAATCCAGTTCATGATACAGCTGAAGATCAGCTTTGAATGTTGGATCGTCATGGTTAAGCTGAACAATATCTAATTTAAGGTCCGGAAAATCTAAGATAAAAGCATGGTTTTCATTTAGCATCGGCGTTCCCTCTTCAGTTAGATTCCCCATCAGTATAGAAGTAATTTATTGAAATAAATGCGGTTAATAACACAAACTACGAAGTCGTACTTTCACCTTTCGAAACGTATCACTACCACGTTGACGACCATTTATCTCAATCGTTAACGTAAAATCACATGCATTGGTCGAAGTAATGAGTGATTCAGGTCAAAGAGATTACTACGTTATTAGCTAACGCTTAGATTGAATTAAAGCACTGGCATTAAGCATTGCATCCTTAGTGCAAACATCAATGATAGCGATATTTTTAAAACGCTCTGGCTCTTTTATCGCAACATCGTGGGCAAATATTACTAACTTAGCTCTCGCAATATCTTTTCCAGTGATCCGATTGTTGATCCCATTGGCTCCCTGCGTTTCCACTTTGATTTTTACGCCCATGGAGTAAGCCGCTTTTTCAAGTGATTTTGCTGCTAAAAAAGTATGAGCCACACCTGATGGGCACGATGTCACGGCAAGAATATCAGCTTCGCCCTCTCCCTCCACTGAGCCATGGTTAACAACACCTATTCCTTGATCATCATCTTCAACCACATTTTTTTTCAACGCTATCACAATACAAGCCGTTGTTAGTGCACCAAGTAAAGTTCCAAGAATATAGCCAAGTTTGCCATCGACGACAGGCAACACAATCCATCCGCCCCACGGTGCATGGTTAAGCACATGGAATAAGAAACCCGTGACGTTTCCTACAATACCACCGGCGACAATAGCGGGTAGCACCCGAGCTGGATCCGCTGCAGCAAAGGGGATAGCACCTTCACTAATACCAATCATACCCATGATGCCTGCCGCTTTACCTGCTTCGCGTTCATCACGCTTAAATTTCTTTGGAGATAAAAAAGTCGCCAGTGCTAACCCAAGCGGTGGGGTACAAATGGCAATGCCCACACCACCCATCAACCAAGGCTGGGTATTCACTTGCGTTTGGGCAAATAAGGTCGCGACTTTATTGATAGGGCCACCCATATCAAACGCCGTCATTCCACCTAAGATAGTCCCTAATAAGACTTTACCAGAACCAGCCATTCCTGTTAGCCACTCATTCAAGGTGATCATCGCACTCGCAATTGGAGCGCCAATTAGCCACATGACGGCACCACAGGTCGCAAAAGTACCAACTAACGGGTAAATAAAGATACTACCAAGTGAGCTCATGCTATCGGGGAGTGCGATTTTCTTAAGCATTCGCACCACAAATCCAGCAAAAAAGCCCACCACTATCGCCCCTAAAAAACCAGTATGATAGTGATTAACTGCAATCCAAGAACCTATCATGCCAGGCGCTAAACCGGGTTTATCGGCAATGGAGTATGCAATATAACCACCTAGGACAGCGGTAAATAAGGTAAGCCCTGCAATACCCATTTGGGCGATATCTGCAAGAATACCTGTCTCTGGTAATCCGCCATGGCCCGACATCATCACCGACAGCGATAACAAGACGCCACCTGCGACGATGAAAGGGATCATATGAGAGGTACCAAACAGCAGGTGTTCTTTTATATGGGCTAGATGTTGTTTGAGTGGGCTAAGTGGCTCTGCGGCAACAAATGCTGGCGGAGCTAAAGAAACGGGATCAATATCGATTAAGAGATCGAGCACCTCTTCAATTGACACAGCTGCCTTTAACTTGGTGACAAAGTTATCTTCAATCAATTTACTAGAAAGCTGAGCTAAAACTTCAATGTGATGATGATCATGCCCATCTGGCGATGCCAGCATAAAAAAGACATCCGACAACTCACCGTCTTCAGCCCCATAATCGATCCCAGCACGACTAATCCCAACCGCTACGGCAGGCTTGGCAACCGCATAACTTTTCGCATGAGGAATAGCAATCCCTTCTTCAAAGCCCGTATTGCCTATTTCTTCACGCTTCCATACATCCGTCAAAAACTGATCTTTATCAGCAAGCTTACCTGCCACATCTAATAAATCCACCAGCTCTTTAAGCACACCTTCTTTCGTTCGCGCCTTTAGATCTAAGCAAATAATCTCTGGTTCTATCAGGTCTGTTATATCCATTTTATGCCCAAATTACCCTTATATGCTCAATCAAAATTTATGCTGTTACTTAGTGCATGCTTACGTCTCGCTTCACGTCTAAGCAGAGTTCCACTCGGGCTTAGGTTAGCGAGGTGATCTTGTGTGTTATATAGGACTAAAACACCATTTACTGGATAAATGTAACCTAGTAATCAAACTGTGATATGGGTCTTTCATTTACCTCATTCAAAATAAGGTATTCCAGATTCCCTGTGCTAATATCCGCAAAAATGGACGTGAGAATACCTATGAAAATTGTTGCTGTCACAGCCTGCCCTACAGGTATTGCCCATACTTACATGGCAGCAGATGCACTAATGAAAGCTGCACCCAAATACAATGTTCAGATCAAAGTTGAAACCCAAGGTGCTATGGGAGTTGAAAACCAACTAACGCCGCATGACATCGCACACGCTCAAAAGGTACTGATTGTATCTGACATCGAAGTTGAACAATCTGGTCGCTTTGATGCCATGAATACTATCCGAATTCCCATTGAAGATGTGCTACTCAACGTTGATAAAGTATTCCTCGTTCACTGCCGCGATTAAGCATTCGATATAGCCAATGAACGAATACCAAATTACTTTTTTTGTTGATGATGCTAATGCCAGCGCTTATGTTGCTCAGCCGCTGAGGCTTCTTGCTAAGAAATTTAAAAGCACTATTCGCATCGTCAACATTACTCGTAACCGTACCGCTAAATTGTCCCAATCTGTCGCCATGCTCCAAGCGGGTTTAGTCAGCGGTGATTTATGTCAAATCACCGCCGTCGGTATTGATGCCGAACTGGCCTGTTTTGTAATAAAAGACATTATTGCAGAGCGTTTTACCTTGATAGGTGCGCACATTAACTATGAATTTTCTAGCCAGCTGACCAAGCGATTACCGCAGATTTGTCCACCTAGCGAGATCAAGTGGCACTATGCCAAAGCCCATACAGAATTAACTAAGTTTGAATGCTTAAAAGGACTGGCACAACTTATTTACCCTCAAGAACCTGACGAGCTTATCTTAGCTTTTATCAAGCGCGAGGAACGATCTTCGACGTGTGTGGCGCCAGGAATAGGCCTTCCCCATGTCATGTTTGCAGATATTGATCATATTTCTGTCGCCGTTATTTCGAGTGAAAGCCCTATTCCTTGGGAATCTAGAATGGGAGAGGTACACCTTGCGATAGCACTGGTGATGCCAGCTAAACCAAGCCGAGAACAAATCATATCTGCAACGAACCTAACGCGTAATCTCTTATGTGATCAGCTGCCTGAGCGCTTACTACGGACAAAAAACTGTATCGATCTACAAGCCTTGCTAATGTATTCCATGTCACGCTTGCTGCCATAATACAGTCCCCCTTTTGCTACAGAGCTACTTCGTTTCCACTCCGTAGCTCTGATGAAAAGCGTCATTCAAGCCTTACTCAAACCATCATTCAAATAGATCCACGGTAGTCTGTTGGCGTGCGTCCCGTCTTATTTTTAAAGACTCGACAAAAGTAGTTCACATCTTTAAAACCACAGCGTAGCGACACTTCATTGAGCTTAAAACTGTACTTTTTAAGCATAAATTTCGCCCGATCAATCCGTACCCAAGTAATATAATCAGCCAAAGTCATATGACCCTGTTGACGAAATAAACGTGATAAGTGATTAGCTGAAATACTAAAGCGAGACGCAATACTGTCACGCGTTATAGGGCGATGAAAGTTTTCCTGGATATAGATACAAATCCCTTGATAAAGATCTTGTACTCGGCTGTGCGATTTCTCGACAGGTGCATCTAACATTGTTTTGCTATATTGCAGCAAGGCTTGTAACAAGAGTTCATCCATTGGCTTTTTAGTGCTTTCACGTGCTAATGAACTTAATGCTTCGAGAATGTTATCGATAGCGAAGCCCGAACGAGTTTGAATGCTGTGCTTTTGAATGTCATAAAAGCTCGCTTCACCTTTGCGCTTACTCACCAAGCTCAACCCAAGCTGGCGACGTCCAAAAAGCATACTTAATACCGAGCAGTTGGTATCCCAGTCAGGCTTATTCCAACAGTTTGGTGGGACAAATATTGCATCGCCCGCCTTAGCCGTGATCTTGGTTATAGCACGCTCATGACTTTCCATTTCATTTATATATTCGCCGTCTAGTACTAACTCTAAGCGAGGAAAATTCACCTGATAGCTAAACTGCGGTGGCGTATGAAAATCACCGGCAAACCAGATATTGTGAAATGGCTCTCGCTCGTTAAGTACAGATGAAATTAAATCATGGAATATCATTAGTTGAACTCTCAATACGCACCTTTGATGCAGCTTTGGTATATATACCTCCAGAATGGATTATTAGCTATTGAGCAAAATCACAATTTCGAATCAAGGTTACAAAAATCCAGCTAAAGACGTAAAATTCTAGTCATCTACTCATACTAAAACCACCTCACTTCATCTGTCAAACCTTGACACCACTGGCCTACAGCATTTCAACACCCCCCTTTAATTGGGTGACAACAAGGTTCATCACGATCAAAATCACACTCCTATCAGGAAGCCACAATCCTCTAGTAAATGGTTTTTTTCTTCACTACAGACTCTGACCTGTAAATCCCAAAATACCCCTAACACAACAATAAAAGTATTAGGGGTTAAACATGATCACCAATTTAATCAACCAAGAATTGATTACACTGGATCTTCAAGCCACTTCAAAAGAAGCGGTATTTAAAGAACTCATTGAGGTTCTTTTTTCACAGGGTCGCATTTCCGACAAAGCACAATTTTTAGCTGATATTAAAGCGCGTGAAGCACAAGGTAATACCGGATTTGAAGAAGGTGTCGCCCTTCCCCATGCCAAAAGCGCTGCCGTTATTGCCCCCGCTGTTGTGATCGGAGTAAGCAAAACAGGAATTGAATACGGCGCAGAAGATGGACTGCCATCAAAACTGTTTTTTATGATTGCGTCGCCAGATGGCGGTGACAATCACCACATTGAAGTCTTGGCTGAGTTGTCATCAAAACTGATTGAAGACGGTTTCATCGACCGCTTCATCAATGCCACTTCTAACCAAGAGGCTTTACAACTACTTCTTGAAAAACCACAGCCCGTCGAAACGACAAGCTCAATTCAAAAGCAAGGCTTTGTCATAGGTGTAACAGGTTGCCCTGCTGGTGTTGCTCATACCTACCTAGCAGCAGAAGCATTAGAAAAAGGTGCGATAGCACTTGGTTACGACATTAAAGTTGAAACCAACGGATCGATTGGGGTTAAGAACAGCCCCACATTAGAAGAAATTGAACGCGCCGACGCCATTATAGTGGCTTGTGACAAGCAAGTTGATTTAACCCGATTTGTAGGTAAGCGATTAATCAAAACCAATGTAAAAGCCCCTATTCGTGACGCCCAAGGTTTAATTACCCAAGCGCTTACAGCACCCGCTTATGAAGCCAAATCAACAACATCTGTTTCCGATAAAACATCAATATCCAGCAAAGCCTCAGAAGCACGATCCGATCTTTACCGTTACTTAATGAATGGTGTCTCGCACATGATCCCATTTGTTGTAACGGGTGGTTTGTTGATCGCACTGGCGTTGGCGATTGGTGGTGAACCATCTGAAGCAGGTATGGCGATTCCAGCTGGCAGTATGTGGAATCAGATCTTAGATGTCGGTGTTGTGGCATTCACTCTAATGATCCCAATCCTTGCAGGTTACATTGCCTACGCGATTGCCGATCGCCCTGCACTTGCTCCTGGTTTAATTGGCGGTTGGATTGCTAACAATGGTTCTTTCTACGGTGCAGAAGCAGGCACGGGTTTTATCGGCGCTATTGTCGCGGGTCTGTTAGTCGGCTACTTCGTGAAGTTTATTGTTTCCATTAACTACCACAAGTTTATCCAGCCCCTTGTTCCTATCATGATTGCGCCGATTACAGGCTCACTCTTCATTGCTGGTCTATTTATCTTTGTTATTGGCGCCCCTATCGCTGATTTGATGACAGGTCTTACCGCGCTATTAACAAGCATGAGCACAGGCAACGTGGTGCTACTAGGCATTGTACTCGGCGGTATGGCTGGCTTCGATATGGGTGGTCCATTCAACAAAGTCGCCTTCTTATTCTCAGTAGGCATGATTGCTAGTGGTCAAACCCAGTTCATGGGGGCAATGGCGTGCGCCATTCCTGTCGCACCTTTAGGCATGGCATTAGCCACTGCGCTAGGTCGTAAGTTTGAACTGTTTGAATCATCAGAGATTGAAGCTGGTAAGGCCGCTGGTGCGATGGGCTTGGTGGGTATCTCTGAAGGGGCAATTCCTTTTGCCGCACAAGATCCACTTTCTGTCATTCCTGCAAACGTACTTGGTTCGATGACCGCAGCTGTGATGGCGTTCTCTTTCGGTATCACAAATAGCGTGGCTCACGGTGGTCCTGTGGTTGCCTTGCTTGGTGCGATGAACCATCCGCTACTGGCACTGATCTGCATGGCTTCAGGCGCAATTGTGACAGCACTAACCTGTGTCGCGCTGAAGAAAATGCGCAAGGCAAAGCTCATCGCTGTTACCGCCTAGAACCTTACTCCGAGTAACTCATCAATGGCTTGAGCTGATGTGCTCAAGCCTATTTCATATTTATCTGAATTCTCATGGTGATCCTGATGTCTGATCTTCTCGCCACTGCGACTGCTTCAACACAAACTACAAGCCACGCAGCTATAAATCCAGTAACGATGACACCAGCAACAGCGCAACTTGCCAAACAACATCAAATGATGATGCAGCTCGCGCTCATTCCCACGCTAATGCGTAAATTTTTCCCGATGACCAACGTCATTCAACACTACGCATGGGGCAGCACATCGTCAATAAATCAACTTTTTGATATTAAAAACCCAAGCGGTGAACCACAGGCTGAAGTGTGGATGGGGGCACATTCTAATGGCTGCTCAACCGTCGGCTATGGCGATTACGCGACCAAGCTTTCAACGTTGATCGATTGTAACCAAACGCTCTTTTTAAGTGGCAGAGTCGCTAATCGTTTTGGTGAATTACCTTACTTATTTAAGATTTTGGCTGCAGAAAAAGCCCTTTCTATCCAAGTTCACCCTAATAAAGCACAAGCCGAACAAGGTTTTGCTTTAGAACAGCAGCAAGGCATTCCTCTTGATGCGGGAAATCGAAATTACAAAGATCCAAACCACAAACCTGAATTGGTTTACGCATTAACCCAATATCAAGCAATGAACGGCTTTAGATCAATAGAGCAGATTATTGCCAACTTTAATCAGCTTGCGATTACCGAATTCGAAACATGGTTAGACGCATTGCAAGCCAACCCAACACCGCAAGGGTTAGCAACGTTCTTTTCTGCATTGCTGTCGATGACAGGTCAAACAAAAGAGCAAGCACTTGCCAAGTTAAGTGACTATGCTCGGCGCTATTCCACGCACTATGTTAAACACTCAGCCAGTCAGTCAGACGCTCCAGTTTTCGCTTTAATTGCAGAGCTAGAGCAGCAATACCCTGGTGATGTAGGATTATTTGCGCCACTACTTCTTAATGTGATCACCCTTCAGCCAGGGCAAGCCATGTTCTTAGATGCCGAAACCCCTCACGCTTATATCAAAGGGACTGGGCTCGAAATTATGGCGAACTCCGATAATGTGTTGCGTGCAGGGCTAACCCCGAAATACATAGATGTTGAAGAGCTGATAGCCTGTACCCGCTTTGATGAAAAGCCATTCGACAGCTTATTGCTACAGCCAAATGAAGCGGATGATATATTGGACTACCCTACCCCTGTCGATGACTTTAAATTTGCCATTATTCAACGTTCACACCAGCGAGTAATGCATACCAATAGTGCTGAGATTTTACTGCCTCTCGACCATAGCATGACACTCACCCACCAAGATGGCGAGTCAAGTGTGATTGAAAAAGGTCAGTCGGTATTCATCCCAGCTTATGCCCAAAGCTATCAAATAGAATGTGCTGGCCGCGTCGCTCGCGCTTATAGCTAAAGCTAATAAAATCAGACACACACTGACTCGTGTTTGATATTTAACCACATTAATCCGGCCTCGCTCATGCGGGGCTTTTTTATTTCTGCGACCAATATAAATAACCAGAAAACCAACGATGTTTACGACTTCCACCGAAGGAGATCACTAATTAATGTGATCTAGTCGATATAAGATTAATGACGTTAGTCACACTTAAAATAGGGTGATACAAAAGTATAGTTGATGGTCCTTTTTTACTATTTCTGATTTTATCATCATGGCTTAATTTAAACGTATTACTTAAATACCTCTCGAGTTAAACATGATCACACAACTAACCAACGTTAATTTAATTAAAAAAGAACTGGCGGCTAATACCAAAAAAGAAGTATTTGCCGAGCTTGCACAAATGTTATTTGACAATAACCGTATTAGCAGCAAAGAAAGCTTTTTAGATGACGTTGAAACTCGCGAAGCCGTCAGCGTGACATCAACTGATGGTATCGCCTATCCGCACTCAAAAAGCAAGGCGGTTATTGAGCCAGCAATCGCAGTTGGCATCAAGGCTGGCGGCATTGAGTACGACGACGAAGATGGCATCAAACCAAGTGTGTTCTTTATGATTGCATCGCCTGATAACGGTGCTGACCACCATATTTACGTTCTTCAGGAATTATTTGGCAAATTCAGTGAAGAATTTATTGAAGATATCCATAACGCGAAAGATGAACATCAAATTCTAACTATTTTAATTAATTCATAAGGCGCAATAATCATGAGTACAATAGCAGCTCAAGCACCTAGTAATAATAGCGATTTTAAAAAAACGTTAAGTATCCTAAAAGGTCACCTTTTATTTGGCACCTCCCACATGCTGCCTTTTATTGTGGCAGGTGGTGTCTTACTTGCGCTAGCAGTAATGGCCTCAGGTAAAGGTGCGGTACCAGCCGATGGTTTTTTAGCTGACATTTCAAACATTGGTATCAAGGGTTTAGTTTTATTCCCAATTATTCTGGGTGGCTTCATTGGGTATTCTATTGCAGATAAACCTGCGCTTGCTCCAGCTATGATTTCATCCGGTATCATGGCGGATATGGGCGGTGGCTTCCTTGGCTGTATCGTGGCGGGTTTCATTGCAGGTGGTGTTGTATTCCAGCTGAAGAAAATCCCACTGTCGTCTAACATGACAGCGCTGGGTGCCTACTTCATCTACCCGCTAATCGGTACGTTAGTCTCTGCAGGGATTGTACTTTGGGGTATCGGCGAGCCAATCAAATTCTTCATGGCATCAATGAACGAATTCCTCGCTTCAATGGCTGGCGCATCAAAAATTGTACTAGGCACGATTTTAGGTGGTATGACAGCGTTTGATATGGGCGGCCCAATCAATAAAGTGGCAACACTATTTGCTCAAACACAAGTTGATACTCAACCTTGGCTAATGGGCGGCGTCGGCATCGCAATCTGTACTCCACCACTGGGTATGGCACTTGCTACCTTCATGTTCAAAAAGAAATTTACTAAACAAGAACAAGAAGCAGGTAAAGCTGCAGCAATCATGGGCTCTATCGGTATCTCTGAAGGTGCAATCCCATTCGCAGCTAATGACCCAATGCGTGTACTGCCATCTATTGTCGCTGGTGGTATCGTAGGCTGTGTGTTTGGCTTCCTAACAGATGTTCTGCTACATGCACCTTGGGGTGGCCTAATTACAGCACCCGTTTCTAGCAACATTCCAATGTATGTTGTGGGTATCGCGCTGGGTTCATTAACAACAGCTCTTATCGTTGGCTTCTGGAAACCCGTTGCACAAGAAGAAGCGGAAGATGAACTTGCTCAAAACCCAACACCTGTCCAAGCAGCACCAGTTGCTGGTGAAGGCGAATACGATGTTGTCGCGGTAACTTGTTGTCCTTCAGGTGTGGCACACACCTTCATGGCAGCGAAAGCACTGGAAAAAGCAGGTGCAGCAGCAGGCATCAAGATCAAAGTTGAAACTCAAGGTCAGAATGGTATCCAAAACCGCATCAGCGACCTAGATGTAGCCAATGCGAAACTGGTTATCTTGGCGCACGACATTCAAGTTAAAGACGCACACCGCTTTGCGAATGCTAACGTCTTCGAATGCTCAACCAAAGAAGCAATGAAAAAAGCGGCTACGCTTATCCAAGGCTAATGTTAATTGGTGCTAGTTGTGACTCTAATAGCCTATAACGAACAAAGCCTATTCATACAATGCTCTGAGTGTAGAGAATAAGTTTCCCCCATATTCTCTATAAACCAAAGGCGCTGAGCAATCAGCGCCTTTTTCTAATATTATACCAACAGCAGCCCACTTAAAAGTTCATGCACTTATACCAAGTTCAATCATCTACCACACAGCCTTCTAGCACATAGTTACCCGCCAAATAGTCTTTTACCAAATAGCCTTCGACCAAATAGCCATCAACATTTGACTAGTTTAATAAAGCACTGACTCTGTTCTTTATATATGAGTATAAAAATAAGTGATAAAC
>NZ_NOIF01000111.1 GCF_002265265.1 Photobacterium sanguinicancri | reverse complement strand
CTATTGATGCGTGATACGCCTAGAAATAAAACATCATTTAAACGTATTTGTTACGAATTTGACTTTTATTGATAGAAAACATAAGTGTGATTCTATTCAGGTATATTGGTACGACCATTCATGCTGTGTATTGATATATATATGACTCTGTGCTCTTATAATAAATATGCAACAAATGTATCACGGAAGTGTATTTAAACAGCTCTAGGATATTGGTAACTCAATAACAAACGTAAACGTTAATTTGGTTGGCAGAAATATACCTAGCGTTAGCGTGCGAGTTTTATTTTACTTGTATATCAGTAGTGTATGTTCTCATTAAGGGAAGAAAGGAGTCGGTGTTCATGGCAAAGAAGGCATTAGTTACAGGTGCTAAAGGTGGTATTGGTTCGTCTATTACGGATGGTTTAGTTGCTGCAGGTTTTCGTGTGATTGCAGCATATTTTCCATCAAATGAAGCGTGTGCAAAGAAATGGCTCAAAGCGAATAATTATTCCGATGATCAAGTGCGCTTACTTCCATTGGATGTAACGGATTCCGCATATTGCGAAGAAGCACTTGCAACATTATTGCAAGAAGAAGGCAACATTGATGTCTTGGTAAATAATGCAGGTATTACACGCGATACAACGTTCAAGCGTATGACGGCTCAGCAATGGAATGAGGTTATCAATACGAATTTGAATAGCTTATTTAATGTGACACAACCACTGTTTGCTTCTATGTGTGAACACGGTAATGCACGCATTATTAACATCACCTCGGTTAATGGTTTAAAAGGCCAATTTGGTCAAGCTAACTATTCGGCGGCTAAAGCCGGCATGATTGGTTTTACAAAAGCCCTTGCCGCAGAAGGTGCACGTTCAGGCGTGACAGTAAATGCCATTGCACCGGGTTATACGGGAACACCTATGGTTGAAGCTATTCGTGAAGAAGTGCTTGATGGAATTAAAGCTGAAATTCCAATGAAGCGTTTAGCAAAACCTGAAGAAATTGCTTCAGCAGTGACTTTCCTAGCCAGTGAACAGGCCGCATACATTACGGGTGAGACCTTGAATGTCAATGGCGGTTTGTACATGCACTAAGTGCACCTCTTTTAATGGAATAAAGGAATTTGGAAATGGCAAAAGTATTTATTGTTGCAGCAAAACGTACCCCAATTGGTAGCTTTAATGGTGCACTAAAGTCAGTTTCTCCAGCACATTTGGGGGCTGTAGCAATTAAGGCGGCAGTTGAACAAGCAAATGTTAACCCCGCGAACCTTGATGAAGTCATCGTTGGTAACGTTGTGGGGGCGGGTCAAGGGATGGGACCTGGCCGACAAGCCGCTTTGTTCGCAGGTATTCCTAATGAAGTGCCAGCTTATAGCTTAAATATGGTCTGTGGTAGTGGGATGAAAACTGTCATGGATGCCGCTGCGCATATCAAAGCTGGTGATGCAGATCTTGTTGTCGCTGCGGGTGCTGAAAGCATGTCGCAAATTCCATTTTGTGTCTCGTCGAAAGTTCGCGATGGCCAAAAAATGGGTAATCTTGAAATGACCGATTTGCTGATTGCAGATGGTCTAACGGATGTGTTCAATAACTATCACATGGGTGTTACGGCTGAAAATGTGGTGGCAAAAGTTGGCTTGACGCGTGAGCAACAAGATAACTTCGCATTGGCAAGTCAGCAACGCGCTGTTGCAGCGATAGAGCAGGGCACGTTTAAAGACGAAATAGCGGCAGTTGAAGTAACGGTACGCCGTAAAACATCGATTGTTGATACCGATGAGTACCCAAAAGCCGATGCAAGTATTGAAAGCCTTGCGAATTTACGCCCTGCTTTTAATAAAGAAGGTTCAGTAACGGCAGGTAACGCTTCTGGCATCAATGATGGTGGTAGTGCGATTATCGTTGCCTCTGAAGCTGCAGTTAAAAAATATAATTTAACCCCGCTTGCTGAAATTGAAAGTTATGCGCAAGCAGGTGTTGCGCCTGAAGTGATGGGCCTTGGTCCCGTTCCCGCAGTGATTAAAGCGCTGAAGAAAGCTGAATTATCGATTGATCAAATTGGGCTATTTGAATTCAACGAAGCATTTGCTGGTCAAGCTCTCGGTGTGCTGCATGAGCTTGCTGATGAGCTTGATGTGAAAGTAGAAGACATTGCTGAGCGCTCGAATGTGAATGGTGGCGCAATTGCACTTGGCCATCCGCTTGGTGCTTCGGGTAACCGAATTATTGTCAGCTTGCTTCATGAAATGCGTCGTCGTAATACAGAATATGGCCTCGCAACTTTGTGTGTCGGTGGTGGTATGGGTACTGCCATTGTCTTGAAAAGTGTTTAACCAATGATACGTACTGGCGAATAGTGACATGGCTAATGATACTTGCCGCCGGCTTATTACTTAAAAATTAAGGATACAAACATGTATACGGAAATGTTCAAATCGTTCTCAGATCAAACAGAGAAAACACTGGCACCATACGTGAAATTCAATAAGCTTTTCACGAAAAATGTTGAAGATATTACCGAGCTACAACTAGCAGCCGTTCGTGCATACAGTGACCTTGGCTTGTCTCAACTAAAAGCGGTTGGTGAAGTTAAAGACGTACAATCTCTAACGGCTTTTAATGGTCAACAACTTGAAACGTTGACTAAGTTGTCTCAGCAACTTATGGAAGACAGCAATAAATTTCAGTCTATTGCTCAAGAATTCAAAACGGATGTTGAAGAGCTTGTCGCTGAAAATGTACAACAAGCAACACCAACAGCGTAAATAAATGACCGTAATGCCGCCTTTTTTTAAGGCGGCATTTTTTAGTCCATAAACGAGGTCATTATCATGGATCAAAACTTCTTTTCGGACTACTTTGCCAAGCTCCAAGAGATGAATCAGCTGTGGTGGAAAGAATTGGATTCTGGCAAGGCAGCCATTAATACTCCCCTCAATAAAGCACTCAATGAAGTCAATCTTGACGACGCAACACAACTAATTGAGAAAGCCTCTGCACAACCTGCTGCGCTTGCAGCTGTGCAGATGAATTGGTGGGAAAACCAAATGAAAATTTGGCAGAACATTACCATGAATGCGGGTGATGGAGATGCCGCAGTAAAACCTGCAAAAGATGACAAACGCTTTAGTGATCCCGCATGGGAAAACGAAGCGTTTTATAATTACATCAAGCAGTCTTATTTGCTTTATAGCAATACGATGCAAGAAAGTATCGATGCCATTGAAGGGCTAGATGAAAAGACCAAGGAGCGACTAAGCTTCTTTTCTCGTCAAGCTATCAATGCGCTATCACCAACAAATTTCGTAACAACTAACCCTGAATTGATGAAGTTAACCGTTGAAAGTAACGGTGAGAACTTGATCAAAGGGATGGAGTTACTTCAGGAAGACATTCAATCAAGTGCTGATGTGCTTAAAATTCGGATGACGAATGATAGCGCATTTGAACTGGGAACGAATGTTGCGAATACGGCGGGTGAGGTCGTGTTCAAAAATGATTTGTTTGAGTTGATTCAATACAAGCCATTAACCGAACAAGTTAACGCTACCCCATTACTTATCGTACCGCCGTTTATCAACAAGTATTACATTCTTGATCTTCGTGAGAAGAATTCAATGGTGCGCTGGTTGGTAGAGCAAGGCCATACGGTATTTATGATGTCTTGGCGTAATCCTGATGCATCTATGATTGATGTTGATTTTGAGCATTATGTATTAGATGGCACGTTAAAAGCCATTGATGCAGTTGCAGACATTACAGGTGAAAAGCAAATCAATACGGCGGGTTACTGCATAGGTGGTAGCTTATTAGCGACCACATTAGCGTACTACTCCGCTAAACGTATGCGTAACCGTGTGAAGTCAGCAACCTTCTTTACTACTTTGCTTGATTTCTCTCAGCCAGGTGAGATTGGTGCTTACATCAATGACCCTATCATCTCGGCCATTGAAGCAGAGAACCTGTCGAAAGGTTACATGGATGGTCGATCGCTAAGTGTGACATTTAGCTTGCTGCGTGAAAACAGCTTGTATTGGAACTACTACATTAACAATTACCTTAAAGGTAATAGCCCAATCGATTTTGATTTACTGTATTGGAATGGTGATAGTACCAATGTGGCGGCGTCTTGCCATAATACGTTACTGCGTAAGTTCTACTTAGAGAACAAGCTTGTTGATCCGAAAGGTATACAAGTTGGCGGCGTAAATATCGATCTTAGCAAGATTAAGGTGCCAACTTACTTTATCTCTACGATTGAAGATCATATCGCGCTTTGGCAGGGCACATACCGTGGTTCACGTAATTTAAGCGGTAAATCGACGTTTGTTTTAGGTGAGTCTGGCCACATAGCTGGTATTGTGAATCACCCAGCGAAGAACAAGTACGGCTATTGGCTGAATGATGATCTTGGTGATGATCCTGAAGCATGGTTGAAAGATGCTGAGCGACAAGATGGTTCTTGGTGGACTCATTGGGATCAGTGGTTAGATAGCTTTACTGAAGCTGAGCCTGTTGATGCACGCCCTATGGGTAATGATAACTACCCAGGATTGATGCCTGCTCCTGGTATTTATGTGAAGCAGACTCTACCTGTTGAGTTCGATAACTTAGCTGAGAAAGCGCAAGACGTTGAAGCACAACACGCTGTGGAAAATGATTAGTCTTTAAAAGAAATAGTGCAGAGTGAAAGCTAAGTTGTATTAAATCGGTAAAAGCCAGTTGATTACTCAACTGGCTTTTTTATACGTACTGCTCTTTAACAATGCAGTTTCGGCCTTGCGATTTAGCCTTGTATAAGCACTCATCTGCGCGTCGTAATAAATCGTGAATGTTACTTTCCGCAGCAACAACACCTGTACTGACAGTATATTTAATCTTATTACTCAGGATTGTTAATTCAGAACTCGCAATTTCGTTTGTCATTGCTTCCAAACGCTGTTCAAAAATATGTGGAGAGTTACCGTAAAGAATACAGAACTCTTCGCCACCGAAACGTGAAACTAACGCATCGGGGAAATAGTTTTTTAATATGGTTGCGAGTTCAATCAAGACCATGTCACCGATATGGTGACCAAAGCTATCGTTAATGGCTTTAAAGTTATCGATGTCAATCAGTGCTAAGCATCGTGGTGATTGATGATTCTTACTCATTGGGTGGTCGAAGAAATAACGACGATTCCACGTCTGTGTTAAGTAATCTTGATTGGCGAGATGGTACAACCGACGCTCTGAATCCAGAATGTTTAATGTGCTATGTAAGCGACAGTAGAACTCTTCCTGATTAAATGGCTTGGTTAAAAAATCGTTTGCGCCAGCTTTTAAAAATTTCGCGGTCAACGAGGCCTCATCACTGCCAGACAAGCCAATGATAGCTAACTTGTTCAAACTGTATTTTTTGCGCAACTCTTTGACTAAACTTACGCCATCACGTTCAGGCATCGCATAATCGGTGATAACGAGGCTGATCTCACTGTCTTTTTGCATGACTTCTAAGGCATGCTCACCATTTGTCGCTTCAATAACATTGAGGTATTGGCGCTCTAATAAACTACGGGTGTATTTACGTGCAGTGATGGAGTCATCAACGAGAAGTACCTTATGGCTGCTGTTTTTTGATAAGCGGTTCAGAATAGGAATAATAGACGCAATGCAGCTTGGGCTGTCTTTGGGAATATAGTCGATAACGGTTTTAGCTAACACTTTCTCTCGTGTCATTTCATCCATCATCGCAGTTAAGACGATAACTTTTATGCCTACTGATAAGCAAACATCAATGATTTCACCATCTTGTCCGTCGGGCAGACAATAATCAAGAATAGCGCAGAGAAAGTCGGTGTTTTGGTCAAGTACTTGCTCGGCCTCGGCAATGGTTTCAGCAAAAACAGGTAAGAAGCCAGCTTGCCTTAATTCAGATTCGATGGCTCGGCGAAAAGGTCGACTATCTTCCACTACTAATATTTTTTGTTCCATTTACCACAACCTACTCGTGCTTAACCATTTCTTGGCTAATTTAGGCGCAATATTATGAGTGAAAACGAATACAGATACAAATATAGTTAATGCCTAAAGCGCATACATATTGGATGTTATGACTGAAAAGTTACTTGTAATGTCTAATTTTTTGTACTTCGTTCCATATCTCACAGTTTATTGTTAAACCTGAACGTAAATTGGTAAGAGGTGATGCTGATTGTTTCATAACGCGAGTGTCGTTTGTTATGTTAATATCCAATCAAATATAGTTTGACATCAACCCAAATGCACGTAGAGTACAGTACCAAACGATGGTCATTAAAATGATGTTCGATTAATGATCGTAAAACAAAATAGCATAGGATTTTTACTCATGAAAAAAACACTATTATTCGTTTTATTGGCAACCGTTGGACTAACTGCGTGCTCAGAAGCAGAAAAGCCGCAAGAAAATATGCCATCTATGGCGAACCCTGCCTCTGAGTTTTGTGTTGAGCAGGGAGGTGAGGTTGTAATTAAAGATGAAGCTGGCGGTCAAGTTGGCTATTGTAAACTAAGTGACGGTCGCTTGGTTGAAGAGTGGGCATTCATGAACGAACAAGATAAAGATACAGCTGATCAGCCAATTGGTATGGCAAACCCATCAGCCGTTTTCTGTGAAGAGCAGGGCGGTACTTATATCAACAAAGATGGTGAGAATGGCCAAGTTGGCTTTTGTCAGCTAACTGACGGTACCGAAGTTGAGGCATGGGAGTATTTCAGAGCGAACAATGAAGAAGGTCAAGCGGCGTTGATTGGCATGGCCAATCCAGCTTCTGTATTTTGTGAAGAGCAGGGTGGTGAGAACCTTATTAGCGAAAACGCAGATGGCCAATTTGGTCAATGTAAACTGCCTGACGGTACTGTTGTTGATTCGTGGGAGTATTACCGCGCAGAACATAAAGACGACACCCAAAAATAAGAAACCTATCGATTCGCTCTTTATCCCAATGTGCTGAATTGTTATCTTGAATGTTGGAAAGCTGCTAACTTACTTGCCAGTAAGTAGCGGCTTTTGTGTTGATGGTCGCTCACTTAGTGGCTATTGAAGCATTACCTAGCTCATAGACTAATGGTATGAGTATTACTGTCCGAAGTTGTATTTAATGTGACCGATTAAATGCAGTGCTGTATCGGGTGCATGCATCGATACTGCTCTATTTAATCCAGCTAGCTTTAAGTTTATGCGTTTTCGTTGAGTCGAATTTATTGTGTTTGAGACGGAAAAGCCCAAACCTATGCGGTTTGGGCATGGTAGTTAGGATTCCAGTTTCGAGTCAACGATAGTAAGGGTTTACTCTACTGATATGTGTCTTGACGTCACTATTGCTTACCTTGCCAAATGAGCTCACAGGTCTTGCTTCCATCACGCTCTAATGGTTTTTCAATTAGCCAGCGTATAGGTGAAATGACTGGGCTGGTGGTAAAACGCACTGATGTTTCAAAAATAGCAGACAGCGGAACATTCAAATCAAAGTCATCAAATTGACCATGTACTTCGATTGGCGTTTGTAAGCTGAAGATTTGGGCTTTCTTCGATTGCGGTCGTAGGTAGAGATCAAAACTACGATCTTGGTATGACGCATCAAATTTACCATTCACTTGAATACGCGTGGTATCGAGCAACATATTCCGTTGTTTGATATTACCATCACGGATATCAACCCCCGCAGCAACACAGTTCAGTACCGAGTTATTTTCATCGGTAAAACTCGGTAAGATGGCGTCGGTTAGGTTCACTGCCCACAGGTCAATTAGGTCGGCTTCAAATGCCTCTGGCCAAGCGGCAAAACCAATAAAACCGTTGGCATTTCTCATCAAGGTATCTGGCGAATTGGCAAGGCTTGTCAATGAGAATTGTGTACTGATTTTACCTGACATATCCGTATCGTTTTGAATGCGACGGGCTAGAACACCATAGTTGAAGTTGTCCACTTTACCTTGCAAATCAATATTGAACATATCACCACGTGCTTTGATTTTTGCGTTAATGGCAACATCGCCCCCAGGTAATTTGACGTGTAAGGGTTCAAGCACTAAATGTCCGTTTTGGAGGTTTAGATGAAGTGAACCCGCACCCAACCAATCTTTACCCGATCGTACTTCATTGACGGCAATCGAGAGATCACCATTGAGCCAGTTTAAGCCTTCAGGGCTAATAACAGGGGATGGTTGGTTTTTAGCATCTGTTGGCGTTTGAGCGCTTTCCTCTGTCGCCGCCTGATTTTCGTCTAGCCATGCTTGCCAATTACCGACTTGGAAGTCATCTAATTGGATAAAAGGGGCGGTTAAAGCAACACGAACATCTGGCTTGTTATATTTCCCCTGCGGTTGAAGGTCGCCATGCCCGGTTAATTGGCTCTCGCTGACTTTGATTAATAAATCGCGGAAACGGTAGCCATTTTCATCTGATGCTAACTGGGCTTTTAAGGTAATAGGGCCATAGGGTGGAAGTGCCACACCTGTAAAGTGGTTAAGGCGATCGAGGTTAGGTATCTCAGCCTGTAAGTTGAGTGCTAATTTTTTGAAGTCTAGCGGCAACGCCAATTCAGACTTGGCGTTAAATTGCATATCACCAATGGATAAGTCCATAGAAGCTGGCAGTGTTTTACGGCCATCATTGGCTTGCTTTAACGAAACCGAAGACAGCAAAAGCTTCACAGGGCGTTCAGCTACATTACCTTGTAAGGATAAGGTGGTGTTGGTTGTCGGCCCTGTTGCAAACTGTCCTTGTGCTAAGTACACATCCAAGGCTTTACCTGTGTAAATATCTGAAAGCAGTAATTGGCCGCCTGTTAGCTGTGCATTTATTTTTGCCATTTCCATCAGCTCTAGCACAGTGCGGCCTGATAAGTGGATCGCTAACTTGGCTTGATCTAGCGTCATACCAAGATCATTGGTAATGCTGAGGTTCTGGGCTATTTGACCTATGTTTGGTTTATTAACAACAAGGTTAAGCTGAGAATTAATGGTGGCAGCATTTATATTTAGTGAGATGTCACCGTTATACTGACTGCCCGCATAGCGCATTTTAAATGGCGAAGAGGGTATGTTGCCGTTGCGCATTTTCCCATTAAAAGCAATATCCGATAGCTGCTGATCTGCCCATACAAGTGTGTCGACCGCAAAATCCACATCAGCATCAATTATAACGATATCGTCGCTGAGTAGTGGAATTGTGAGGTTTGCACCTTGGGTTGGAATGGTTTGTTCAACCTCTGGTAATTCGTCATCATTAATGAATTGGCCAAACTGAGTGAAATCCAATCGAGAGAATTGCCCACTGATAGCTGCCCACTGATTATCGGGCTCAGGGCGCCATTTAAGCGCGATCTGACCATGGCTATTCATGAGGGTAAGTTCATTCATTAACAAAGCAATAAGCCCATCTTGGTAATTGAGCTTACCTTCGATAGCGATAGGACCAGAGACCTGAGCTTGCGTGCCTAGCCATGGGCTTAATGCGCTAGCATCATCGCCTTTTATCGACAGCGAAAAGTGGCTGCCTTCTTGCCAGTTAGTTTGTACTAACATACCTTGAGCGCGAGCTGTTAATACTGGGCTTTTAAACTCAAACTGAGTTGGCCAGTCTCGGCGTTCGATAATATCGGCGAGTGTCCCTGCCTGCGCAGTAATATGCGCTGGAATACCCATTAACTCACCTTGAATCGATGATTTAAAAGGTAGATGCATTCCTGCATGAAGCCGTGCGTTATCAATACTAAAGGTTGCGGCTTTGGCCCAATTTACTTTTGCTTGATCAATTGTTAGTGCGATTTCACTGTTATCGAGCCACTCACTTAACTTGGTGCCAGATGTTTTAACCTGTAGTTTTGCATCTTCAAGGTGCCCTTTTGCCGCGTAGATCCCTGTTAACCAGCGCGCCATTTCACCGAGAGATGAATCAGATGCGCCTAGTTGAATCTCTACATTGGATGTCCACTCTGTAGCATCAATCGTTGCGTTACCACGGAAAGGAACAAGTGCAATATCGGCTGTCATCGGAGCCGATAATTTACCGGCTTCACCTTCTACATTCAGCGATAGATTTTCGACGCTTGTGCCTAAACCTTTTATTTCACCTATATGAATACCAAGTTTTGTGGTGGTTTCAATCAACCATTTATCTAGTGCTTGCTGCAACGGTGATTTTTGTGGGGGAGCGCTTGAGTATGCCATCATCATTTGTGGTTCAGGTTCTGGCTGTAACCAAGGGCGAAGATCAATCACTGGGATGTCTAGCTGACCATCAATGAAGTTATGCTTACCTAATTCAATAGCAAAGTGACCATCCGCTGATGTTATCGGGCTACGTAGCTTTACATCATTCACAAATAAGTGTTTTGCTGATGCTGAAAGGTTGGTGCTGATAGAGAGTGGGGCAACGTGCTTAACATCTAAACCCAGTAAGTCTTCAATAGGCTGAGTGTCTTGCCAGTCAAGTTTGACACTTGCTGTTGAATCACCGGCTTGTGGTGGTTGTAAGCTAGCATCAATAGCCAGTTTAGCGCCAGCAAATGCGCCTTGAATAGAAACGTTACCTGTTTGCTGGTTAATGATGTCTTCTAAATCACCATCCAGTGTCAAATTGTATTGCTGGCCTAGCGCATAACCTTGAGTGACGAGATGCCATTGATCGTTTTGTTGCTGTAAATCAAGACTCTCGAGTTGCCAGTCAATGTAGCTACCTTGCGATTGATCATCGTAAACAAGGTTGATGTTTTTGGCGGTGATACGATCACCAATACTAAGATTAAAGCTCAACGGGTCTTTGTTAGTGCTTACTTGCGCCGTATCGCTTGTTTGAATGGCATCGAACTGCCAATTTGCCTTGCCTTCGTAATCTTTAAAGAGCAGTACACTGATATCACTGAGCGTTACATAGTCAATGGATAATGTGTTTTGTAATAGTGGAAGTACGTTAATTTTGGCTGAAATATGGCCAGAGGTCAGCATAGGTTGCCAAGAGACAGCTTCAACATTGGCGATTACAACTTGATTCACGTTGATCTCAGGGCTGAAGCCAATAAGCAATTCAATATCGCCAGAAATACGCGTATCACGATGAAGATTATCGGTAAGGGTTTGAGCAATGCGATCGCGATAAGGCGTAAGGTCGACCTTGATACCAACTGTCAGCGTAATAATAAGTGCCAGAAAGACGATACTGAAGGTAATGACCAGCCAAGTGCATAGGCGGCGCACCCATGATTTTTTCTCTGGTTTACTGTTGGTGATAGCGGCTTTTTTCTCAGGAGAACTATTGGCTGAAGTCATGGCTTAGGCTTGGTCTTTAATGAAATTGTGTATGTTGTTTTATTGGCGTGAAAGATAACATGTTTATGGTGATTTCGGTAGGTTAGCGCAAGGTTTGTGTTAGCGCACTCTAATGAATTTTGTGACTAAATATTATAGATGCCTATTATGCGTAACGAACGTTACGCAGGTTGATGTCACGTTGAGCTATTGGAGGAAGATTTTAGTTATATAGCTTGTTTTGGCAAAATTTTAAATGCGATTAATTCTAAACAACTAGGCATGATTGGAATTGTTATGTTATATTATAACGAAATCTGGTTTTGTTCATTAGATGCAGATCGAACTCTGATGAGCCGCTGAAGAAATAGTTAAGAAGAATGAAATCGAATAATCAACCTCAAGTCACCGACAATAATTGTGATGATATAACATTCGCTTGCGAGCGGTTTTCCTTATTGCTTACAAGTGTGCCTATCCGTTTATTCGGAGTGACTTGTGGTATCAGCTTGATGTGGTTGATACTGTCTTTACTACTGAAATAATCCCACTTAATAGTTTTAATTCAATGATATTAATAGATAATTTATCAGTTTGTTATCGTAATGAACTGGCGCTTGACTGCGTGTCTGCAAAGATTGAAAGCGGAGAGCTACTCGCGGTGGTTGGCCCTAATGGGGCTGGTAAGTCTACATTACTTAAAGCGATCATGAATCAGCTTAAGCCGAGTGATGGCGCCATTTTTCTTGGTCAGCATAGTTTGAAAGATATCGCTTACTTACCGCAGAGCAGCCAAATCGATAAACAATTCCCAATCACAGTACGTGAGTTTGTTGCTGCTGGTGCTTGGCGACGTTTGAGTTTTTGGCGGGCATTTAGTCATCAAGAAAATTCAAAAATGTATCAAGCACTCGAAACTGTTGGTTTGCTGGGTATGGAAGAACGTCAAATCAGTGCGCTATCAGGTGGGCAATTTCAGCGTATGTTATTTGCCCGAATGCTAGTGCAAGATGCAGATGTTTTATTATTAGATGAGCCATTCAACGCTATCGATGTACAAACCATTGAAGATTTAATGCAAGTGATCCGCAGCTGTCAGCAAGCGGGTAAAACGGTAGTCGCGGTCATTCATGATTTGGCATTAGTACAGCGATATTTTCCGCAAGTGATGTTAGTAGCAACCAAAATGATCGCCAAAGGTGAAGCTAACGAAGTATTAGCTTCCGCCAACTTGATTGCAGCTGGATACCAACATTTAGCTCAAAACTCGATGGAACAACCTTTAAATAAAAGCCAAGCCGCATGAGTACTGAATTTTACACCTTATTTATTGAACCCTTTTCCGATTTCTCTTTCATGCAGCGCGCATTGTGGGGATGTATTGTTCTGAGTTTAAGCGCAACCCCGATTGGTGTCTTTCTGACGTTACGTCGAATGAGCCTTACTGGTGATGCAATGGCGCACGCTATTTTGCCTGGAGCGGCCATCGGATTTTTGATTTCAGGCTTATCAGTTTCTGCGATGACAATTGGTGGCGTTGTTGCTGGGTGTATTGTTGCGGTTTTAGCGGGCATTGTGGCGCGGCATTCCCATGCTGAAGAAGATTCGAGCATGGCGGCTTTTTATCTTCTTTCATTAGCAACGGGCGTCCTGATTATCTCATCAAAAGGCAGCAATGTTGATTTGTTACACGTGCTTTTTGGATCAACGTTGGCACTGAACGATGAAGCGCTGATTTTATTGACCTCGATAGCAACCATTTCAATGTTAATGCTGGCCATTTTGTATCGACCAATCGTAATGGAATGTGTTGATCCTGCTTTTTTCAGAACGGTGAGTAAATTAAGTTCTGTTGCCCATTACAGCTTTTTACTCTTGGTCGTGTTGAACCTAGTTGCAGGTTTCCACGCTTTAGGGACGTTAATGGCGGTCGGCTTAATGATTTTACCTGCTGCGATTGCACGTTTTTGGACGGCTCGTTTGGGTGTAATGCTGGTTATTGCTTTTTTTGCCTCTGTAGTGAGTTGTTACTTCGGTCTGTTTTTATCGTATCACGCCAGTCTGGCAACCAGCCCAGCTATCGTCTTGGTATTGGGTGGAATGTATATCGTGTCGTTACTAATAGGACGTCATGGCGGCTTATTGCTGAAGCAATTTGCAAATTAATAATAAGGAGAGGTAAATGTCTAAAGCAACGTTCGCAGTTTCAATGATTGCGCTTGGGCTTGGTTGTAGTTCAGCAGTAATGGCCGATACAAAAGTTCCTGTTGTTACCAGTTTTTCTGTGTTGGGTGATCTTGTTCAACAAGTAGGTGGCGACCATGTTGCTATTACTAACTTAGTTAAAGCAAATGGTGATGCACACGTATATAACCCAGCACCTTTAGACGCGAAGGCAATTGCATCAGCACAGCTAGTTGTGATGAATGGGCTTGAGTTTGAAGGTTGGATGCCTCGTTTATTGGAGTCGTCTAATTTTAAGGGTAACAAAGTGTTAGCCGCTGACGGTATCGATACAATTAAAGGCCATAGTTGCTCTTGTGGCGGTCACGGCCATCATGATGACCATGACCATGACCATGACCATGACCATGACCATGACCATGACCATGACCATGACCATGACCATGACCATGACCATGACCATGACCATGACCACGATCATGCCCATGGTGAGTTTGACCCGCATTCATGGCATAGCATCAAAAATGTGAAAGTCTATGTGAAAAATATCGAGAAGGGCCTAACAAAGGTTGATCCAGCTAACGCTGACGATTACCAACGAAATGCAGCTCTGTATATCCAGAAACTGGATAAACTCGATGTTAAGTTACATAAAAAAATCGCATTAATTCCAGAAGGAAAACGCAAAGTCATAACGCCACATGCTGCCTTTGCTTATATGGCGAGAGATTACAAGATCGATTTTCATGCACCACAAGGTACAAGCACGGAATCAGAGGCGAGTGCAGGGGATGTGGCTAAGATTATTAAGCAAATCCGTAGTGAAGGTATTAAAGCTGTATTTGTTGAAAACATCTCTGATAACCGTTTAATTGAACAAATCAGTCGTGAAACCGATGCTAAGATCGGTGGTCAGTTATATTCAGATGCGCTTTCAGAACCAACAGGTCCTGCACCGACGTATTTAAAAATGATGGAATACAATGTAGATACTATAGTGAATGCGTTGAAGTAAGTATTCACTATGTGAGTTAAAAGGCATATTGCCTGACTACAATAAAAAGCCAACCCATTAAACAGGTTGGCTTTTTTAAAGAGACATTATTGAGAGGTAATATCGACGATTACTCTTCCCATTGCACCAATTGGCCTTTTGGCCATTCATTACCAATCTCTTGATAACGTTTCTCTAGAATATGACGTTTAATTTTAAGCGTCGGGGTAAGCACACCGTTTTCGATACTCCACGGTTCTTTAATCATCAATACGCCCTTGATCTTCGCATGAGATTCAAGTTCTTGGTTGATGACTTCAATCACATGGTGGACCTTTTTCTCATAGCGTTTGCGATCAAAGTTCGGGAACTCGTGGGGAATGGCTAATAAAACTGGTGCTGGCATACCAGAGCCAACTAAGCACATCAGCTCAACATTACTTAACTCGAACAGACGTTTCTCAATTGGAACAGGAGAAACGAACTTTCCTTTTGCTGTTTTGAATGTATCTTTCTTGCGGCCTTCAATGGTGACATAGCCTTCATCATCTACAGAGCCGATGTCACCTGTATATAGCCACCCGTCTTTATCAAAGCATTCTTTGCTGGCTTCTTCATTTTTGTAGTAGCCAGAGAAAAGTCCTTCGCTTCGAACCAAAATCTCTTCGTCGGCTGCAATTTTAATCTCTACCCCAGGACCTGGGTTCCCGACTGAACCAATTTTATCGCTGCGGAATGGGTGATTTAGTGTGCTGTAGGCAAAAGACTCTGTCATGCCCCAAGCTTCAGTGATATGTAGCCCGATGCGTTCATACCAGCGCAGTAACGCAGGGGAGACGGGCGCAGAACCACAGCCCAGCACACGTGCCTTATCAAGCCCAAGTCCATCGGCTAACTTACGCTTAATTACCCCTGAAATGAATGGGATTTTTAGCAAGAAGTCGAGTTTACGTTGTGGCAATTTATCCTGAATACGTTGCTGGAATAGCGTCCATAAACGAGGAACTGAAATAAACAGCGTTGGTCGGTGCATCTTCACATCATCAATGAAAGTATCAAGTGACTCAGGGAAGGCGACTTGCATGCCGGCCATTACTGAAGAACCGAAAATGTAGACACGTTCAGTAATGTGCGCGAGCGGTAAATAAGAGAATAGGCGTTCGCCATCTTGCATACCGATATGGTCAATCAAACGTTGCGAAGACCAAGCAAACGCCCCAAAGCTAAGCATGGCACCTTTTGGTAAGCCAGATGTACCAGAGGTGTACACAATCGACATAAGGTCATCGTTTTCATACGTTGGACGTTCGGCTGATGGTTCATGCTGTTCTACCAGCGTATTGAACTGGTACTGACAAGGCGGTGTACTGTCATAGTTAAAACCAATAGTAATAACATCGGGAAGGTGGCTACAAACGGACTTAATGGCTTTGCTATCATCGAGCTTACCGATGATTAATACTTTAGATTCACTGTGTGTAACGCAATGCTCGATTGTTTCTGCACCTGCTGTAGGAAAAACAGGAACACTGATGTAGCTACCAAGCATCATGGCTAAGTCACAAATAAACCACTCAGCACAGTTTTTGGAAGCAAGAGCGACACGATCACCGGGTTGAATACCTAAGTCACGCAGTGCACTGACAAGTCTTAGCGCTTTATCGGCTACATCAGCATAAGAATAATCAACAAACTTACGGTTATTAATTTGGCGAAGGTAAATTTCGTCAGCACGCTCTTCTGCCCACTTTAAAATCATTTCATGGGGTAGAGGTTGAAGCATAGTGGTTTCCTTTAAACGATCAGCAGAGAGAGGTAAGGTCATACAAATTCATCCTTGTTTTGTTGCGTACTTGTTAAATCTAATGTCATGGTAACTGGTCGGTCAAGCTAATTATAGGATCTAGCTGCAAGATAATTGTAAAAAAAATGTTTAATAGGG
>NZ_NOIF01000110.1 GCF_002265265.1 Photobacterium sanguinicancri | reverse complement strand
ATACCACTCAGTAAAATAAACAAATTAGAAGCATTCCGATTTTATATGTAGGTAGGTCATTAAGCTTTCAAATACTTGCGATCTAAGACCACCTTTAAAGCAACTAACAGCCATTTTCTACGCAACTCTTACGCATAATTCGCGCTAGACCTGCTGCCCGGCATTATATCGCCACACCTGATAAGCAAAGGAACGAGGAGATATGTATATTCCCCATCAAAAGTGCATGATTAAAACATCATGCACTTATACGGTGCACCCTCTGTAATGTGGGTGTCACTCTTCAAGAGTTAGAGACGATTCAATTATCGTTTAGGCACTAACGATGAATAAGGGGTACCAGCTGGATTACTGTCACCGCCACATGCGGTAAGTAACAATGTACTCAGTGCCAGAATGCTTGCTTTTTTCATGTGTGTAAATTTCACGGATAAACCTTATAATTATTAAATGGTTAATTCGCGATGAGTAATACATCAAAAGCTATCTTTTCCCTATGTGTTAGAACATGTTTTTTAAAAAAACTAAGACAACTACGCTTTTTATTGCTTTACCTTGCTTTTACACATCAGGAAGGAAGCAGCCAACCAAAAAGAAACGAGCTATACAGAGAGCGCAAGCTCGCATAGCCCTCTTATATAGTGATATCTCCTCTCCCTCTATTTAAACTAACCTACCTGCGGGTTTTAGACGTAGCAGATAGGCCATAAAAAGTAACAATTATCAACTTTGTCAGAAAGATGGTCGCTGCTCTAAATTCAATGACCCGAGATAATGTTTTAGAGGGTGCAAAAGCAACTTTAATTTATCTGTTGTCGCCATAGTCGTTTGTCAGCTTTTGACAGACAATTAATCAACAACCTGAATAGATATCGACTCTAAGCGCTTAATAAGCCTCTGTGCAAATACACCTAAGTCTGAATTACCATTCTTAGAGTAATTTTTTAGTGCCTGAACAAGGTTATCCTTTTCTTGGTTAAGGTGTTCAGATTCCAAACCAGTTAAGTCGGTAAAAACAATACCATCTAATTCTTCCAGCCAATCCTGAAAAGAATCAGGATAATCTGACATCATACTTAATGTATATTCAGTGTTGGTCGTTAAAGCATTAACAATTAGTGGTGACACCTCTCCTGATATACCACCATCGCGTTTCGACCAAATATCGACCAATGTATTAATTATTGGTATCACTGAAACTGTTTCTTTTTTTCCTAAAATTAACTCAATTTCCGAATGATTTACCATCATCCAGTCTAACTTTAGTGAGTCTCTCTCTGGGGAGCTAAAAACTGGCAATGCAGCTAATGTAACTAATAAGACGATCACCCTAAACATAGATTAACTCTCTAGCTGGTTTGTGATTTTAATTTCAATATCTTGATATTTTGACATCTCAGAAAATATTTCTTTTATTGCTGCTTTGCTATTACCAACATAAAAGTGGCTGTCTTTTAGTACTCCCCACGTTTTCCCTGGCATTAAGCACCCTTCCGTATTTTTATGATAGTTACCAGGGTGGATAAGTATATATTTCCTGCCAGGGACATTTTTAAGCTCGTACACATTCTTATACCTATTACCTGTAAATGGTTTCACTTTGTAAGCCCCAGCAGCTATTCGCTTATCAGAGTTTTCAACTTTTGAATCTGGGCCCCCAGGCTCTAATACAAACCAACTTTTATTTACTCCTTCTATTGTCAGTTTTCCTAGAGTCGTTTCACCAAACTGCTTAATTCGCTTTACATTTATAGTAACTTTACTTCTGTTATCTACCATACCTAAGCCTTATATACAAACGAATGCAATGGTATATGTTACTCAACTTTTCAAACTAAAAAACAGTGGCTATAAAGATAATCGACGGACTCCAAGCCTTTACTATATTTACTATTATGTCATTTACATAAGCAGGTAAACTTACAAGAAAAAACCAGCTCCTTCCATAAAGGGATTGCGGTTTCGCCTTCTATTTTTAATAAGCAGGATTTAGAGAGCTTTAAAAGTCAGGTGGGGAAATACCTTAGTTAAGCGCCGTAACTGTGCTTAATAAAAAAGAATAAGAGTACGATGAAATAGTGATTAGGCTACACGAAAAGCGGGCTAAGCTCTTTATTGGGTCATGGCTCCAACCTTGTAGATCAATAGTAAAACTCTTGTTCGATAAAGGTGCCGATGACCCTATCGTGCCTTTCTTCTAATCTGGAGAAGCCGATAGTTTTTCGAACCAGTCGTTTCAAGCGAGCTCTTAAGGTGAGATTGGTTCGTTCAATCCTTTGCTTGTACGACTTACCGATGATGTACTTCTCTCTAGGTAAGCTCGCTGAATAAACGCGGTAATCATCTGTACAATAAAAAGGAATGATAAACTTCGGCAACAGACGTTGTAACTTATTTAATGCATCGGTGATCACACATTTTTACCGTTCTCGTAACCCACGTTTGGACAAAAGTGTTTCAGGGATTTTGCTAAATTAGCTAAATACGGATTAGCTTATGTATGGTGAACCTCCAAGTACGTGGCCAAATATTTTTGGCCACTACATAGCCCCTTTAACAGCGGTTCATTAAGCCAGTGAGATAAGATATCGCCTATCACATCACTATCAAAGAGTTCATCTCTTTTCCTTGATTGAACAGGGTTCAACTCACATGTTTTTGAGTTGTAGAGATGGGAGACTTTCTCTTTAGAAGAAGATAGTAAACTGTTCTTGTATTCAACAACCTTATACAAGACATCTGTAGGTATCGGAGTAATAAGTAACGGGAAGTTCTCGTTAGCGCTTTGGAAGGAATTTGATAGATGGTAGCCTTTGACAGGAAGCCCATTACCATCTGTCACTAGTATGTATCGATCGTGTAAACTACCATCACGAACACCGTAGATATTCACGGTTTTTTGCTGTATTAGCTTTTGATTATGGCTACACGCCCGCAATAATGTTTCAAGCCCTTTAGTAGCGGTGTCACTCTCTTTCTGATGATTCGTTCTAAAAACCGTGTAGTCAGAATTAGGAGCCGAACTCAATAGTATTAGAGCTAATCCAGCGTCTTCAAAATACGGGTCAAAAATCGTAATTGAATTGCCTTGGTTAGTTTGTGCTAGAGATTTAAACCATTCAGTGAACTGAAGTCTACCCTCACCAGAGCTCGTACCCCATTTAGGGAAAAAAGCACCATCTGACTTTTTAGGATGAATGCGGTCAAATGTTTTTCTCAAAGAACGGTTTATCGTAACCCAAGAGTCTGCTTTCCTAGTTGTCATTTTGTTTCGCATAGGAGAATTATTATTCTTTATCGATAATACTTTCGCAACACGATCTGACATCTGAGGAGTTACAGTTTTCTCTAACCACTCAAACTTATTAAATTCAGAAGATCCATTGACTAGACTTAGTTGAAAATTCATCTCCCTAATGAAGTGGGAAGTCCAACGATCACAAAGAATTAGCTCATCTTTCAAACCATTTCCACCATAAATGTCCAATGACATCGAGTCGGCAATGGAGTGAAGAGCATTACTAGTCTCGAAAGTGCATTCATAGTTACCGTCATCATTTGGGGTTGCTACTTTAAGTGATGAATAGAGAAGCTGCCCATCGTTCTCAATACGTAAATTGAACTGAAAGCGAGTGTATTGACGAATCTGAGTCGGTGTCAGACTAACATGAACCTCGTTTTTATCATTCGACCATCGAACACTCTTTAATGAACTCTCTTGCTCGTTAATTGAAGGGAGAATCATGAGTTCAATGTCACCAAACCGTTGTAGGTCACGGTCCTCAAACTTCAATCCCGTGTCTTGATTTAATTGTTCAATAACCATCGCGGTTAAGTCAGCGTTATAGCCTCCTTGAACAACAAATAGTTCTTGCTTATTGCTTTGAACAATAGAAGAACATAGCCCTCCAGCTCCTCCATGAGGGCTAGCAATAGTCCCAATTGGATGAGCATCCTGATTAATTAAATATGCAAGAGGCTTATATATAAGCTCTTCATGACTGAGTTTCACATCACCAAATAGGTCGCCAATCTTGTCCTGCCCAAAGCTCAGTCCACATGTTTCGTTAATGTTTCGAAGGCTTTCTCCTGAACAAAACCTCTCAATAACATTTTTGGCTTTAGATCCCTTCACATACAAATTAATCTTTTTAACTTGGGCTCGGTAGCTGCCGAAGGTCTTAAAGTTGTCATTGTCACTAAATGACCACGAGTTATTATCATAGCTGTAAGGTAGCAGCCGTCCATAAACGACTCGATTTTCAATAAAGTCACTACCTTCAATTCGTAATAACCATAGCTGTAGAGCACATGAGTGCTCCTCAGAAAATAACCTTTCGATGCGTTTATCGTTCAAGATAAAGTCAAGTTCGAATGGCATAAAGTCTTGACCTTTGACCATGGTTGTCCATACCTATGTGATGATTAGATTGTTAGAATTTAATTTGAAATAATACACGGTATATGTATGTCAAATGTATGAGCACCTTCACATTACCTCATCGCGTTAACGCCGAAAACCAGCTATCTGATCGTTTAATAGTGGTGCGGGGTAAGCCGTTGCCAATTTAAGGCACAAGACCACGATGCATTAGCTCATTTTATAGGAGAGCAAACTAGTCGTAAGAAGGTTTGGGGCATTTCCAAGTTAGCGATTAGAGCTGAACCGCGCTAACTGCACTTTCCTCACGCCCCCCTAAAAACCACCCAAACTGGAAACCGGAATTTCACCAAATTCATCGATTTTTTGAAAGTCATTTAGAAACAAACAGATAAGATAAAAAAGCCAGTCCAGTTTGGCCGGAAAGAATCCAGAACAGGACTGGAAACCACACAAACCAAAGATTTTTATCGTTCGCAACTTGATCATTTCAATAGTTCTTGTAGTATTGAATTCATGAACAGAGATAACGCTACGAAAGTTTTTGAATCCCTTTCTTCTGGTGTGCGTTTAGATGCTTGGCGTCTATTAGTCAAAGCGGGAAGTAAGGGCCTTGTGGCTGGCGAAATGGCGACCGAGATGGGTGTAGCACCAAACTCATTGTCATTTCATTTAAAGGCCATGTTCCATGCGGGGTTAGTAACAGTAACCAAAGAAGGGCGCTTCCAACGTTACCGCGCTGACATTCCTTTAATGCTTGATTTGATCGCGTACATGACAGAAGCATGCTGTGAAGATGAAAATAACGCCACATGCTCTCCACCATCGTCTAGCTCCATTTGTCCGAGCTGCGATCAAACACTCACTCAGAAACCGAGCCCTGAGTAATCTCGCCATTCAATAACTGAATTGGTTTAACTATTTAATGAATACACTTCCCTTTTCAATAAGGGGAGTCGTATTCACTCACCTTTCGTTTACTGAAAGTTTGTTCGCAAAACGACGGTATATAAATTCAAGGAACATAGCATGGGTATTTTCGAGCGCTTTTTAAGTGTATGGGTTGGCCTAGGTATGATTGTCGGCCTTTTTGCTGGCGTACTATTTCCCGACACTTTTATCGCTTTGGGTGATCTCCAATACGCACAGATCAATTTAGTGATTGCTGTGCTTATCTGGTTAATGATTTACCCAATGATGATGCAGGTTGATTTCACTTCGGTAAAAAACGTTCATCGTCGCCCTAAAGGGTTGATCATTACTGTGGTGGTTAACTGGTTGATCAAGCCTTTCTCTATGGCGCTGCTCGCGATGCTGTTCATGCGCTACATTTTTGGCCCGTGGATCAGCCCTGAACTTGGCGATCAATACATTGCAGGGATGATCTTGCTGGGTGTCGCACCTTGTACCGCAATGGTGTTTGTTTGGAGCCAGCTAACCAAAGGCGATGCAAACTACACCTTAGTGCAAGTGTCGATCAATGATTTGATCATGGTGGTGGCGTTCGCACCATTGGCGGCCTTTTTACTTGGGGTGACAGATGTAACCGTGCCTTGGGATACCTTAATCTTATCGGTATCGCTGTTTGTTGTAGTGCCTTTAGTGGCAGGTGTTATCACCCGTCGCGTTGTGAATAATCAAACTAAGCTCGATAAGCTGGGGGCGACCTTAAAGCCATTTTCAATTGTGGGTTTAGTCGGTACGGTGATTTTACTGTTTGGTTTCCAAGCACAAACCATTATAGATAATCCGCTTGATATCGTGCTCATTGCTGTGCCGTTATTGATTCAAACGTATCTGATTTTTGCTGTAACTTACATCTGGATGAAGAAATGGGGACAACCACATAATGTCGCGGCGCCAGGTGCCATGATAGGTGCATCCAACTTCTTTGAACTTGCGGTGGCAGTGGCGATTAGCCTATTTGGTATCCACTCTGGGGCGGCGTTAGCAACAGTCGTGGGGGTGTTAGTTGAGGTACCTGTGATGCTGTCGTTAGTAACTTATGCGAACAAAACGCGTGGGGAGTTCGCGATTAATGAAGCCACAAGTTAATCGCTAAATTTAATCTCTAGGCTTGATAAAAAACGGCTTACCACATAGGTGATAAGCCGTTTTTGTTTCTAGCACTTTCTAACAAGCATGGGGGGCTATTTAACAGAAGAACGACAGTGCTTCACAGCACCTAGCTGCTAGAGGCCAGAAATTAAAACTGGGTAGATTCACAATCGTAATAGTTTGCTTGTGCATCACTTAAAATGTTCACTGGCACGCCCATTACTGACACTTCAGATGGGATATCTAGGTGTACGTAGTTAGCACCTAGCTCTACTGCTGGCTCTAATACTTCACTGGCTAAACGTTCCATACCAAGGTTAGGAGTTGCGCGATCGGTGACTTTCCATTCACGTACTTCATTAAGTAGCAATTTACATTGCATCGCTTCTTTTGGTACCGCTTGGCCGATCAGTACTTCAGTACCATTTTGGCTGGTATGGCTTTCAACCAAACTTTCAGCGATGCTTGAACAACCCGCTGTTACTGCTAATACACTACCAATTAATAACACTTTTTTAAGTTGAGTCATGTTCTGCTCTTATTATGTTTAACAACGAACCTATAATACAGTGTACATTTAGTAATAATCAATAGGTTTGATGAAAAACATTATACTTTTTACTTAAACTGCTCTCTAAGCCAAGCCCGCAGTAGCAACACTGTTTCACGCCGTAGCTTATCGGGTCGGCATACAAAGTAAAAATCTTGATAAGGGTTTAATACTGATGGACCTACTTCTGTTAACACACCATGAGTTATATCGTCACGGACAAATTGGCGATGGGTAATGAGCACGCCTAACCGTCGAATCGTCGCTTGTACCGCTTGAATCGAAGCCGAAAAGGTTAAGTTATTTTGCTGATGGGGTAATGCTATGCCATTCGCCTCACACCACACCTGCCAATCATGTTTACGCCTATCATTGGTGACAAAAATGGGGGGGAAATAATTGAGTAACTGTTTGGCTTCATCAATGGAATTGGGGGCTGCTTTCAGGATGGTTTTCAATGTTGGATCGGTGACTTGCTCGATCATTTGAGGGCTACACACCATGATCAATTCATCGTCCCCTAGCTTTTCGCAATAATAGTCCTGCCATTCCTTCGGCTTACCATGGATAAGCGCAATATCGACCCCTTCGCGCTCTAATTCAAAGCTGCCGAGAATATTAGAAATACGCACATCAAGCTCTGGCATGGCTTGCTGAAAGTCAGGCACCCGTGGGATCCACCAATGCAGCGCGAGTGAGTGAACCATATTGATGGTCAGGTGCTTGTCGTGATGAATATCAACCAAGTCTTCTGTGGCTTCTACGATTTGCTCCAGTGCTGGCGCGACTTTTCGATAATACTTTTTGCCCACTTGGTTAAGCTCAACCCGTCGACCAATCCGATTAAATAATGGCTGATCAACCTGCTTTTCAAGTGCTTTTATGGCTTGGCTTATTGCCGAATGACTTACGCACAATACTGCGGCGGCTTCCGTCATGCTGCCCATTTCAGCCACAGCAACAAAAGCATATATTGATTTAAGCGGTACAAGCTTTCTCATCTGTAAGTTTTCCTAACATAGCTGTTCACTATTACTCGCTTTTTCTCTGGCATCAGGCCGCGTAGCCTTACAACATAGCAGGAGAAAAGCATGACGACAGATTACCGCCCCACTTTATTTATGATTGCCAGTACATTTACCCTATCGCTTAATGGCGTGTTAGCGAAATGGCTCAGTCATACCTTTACCGCAGAGTGGTTAAGTTTTCTACGCTTTGCTATACCAGCCATAATACTCTTCATTTTCTTGGCTTTTCAACATTGGCAACTACCACCGCGTAACATGTGGAAAGGCTTATTGGTACGCGCACTGTGTATTTCAGCTAGCCAATGGTGTTTCTTATACGCAATCGATCATCTCACCTTGGTCGAAACCGTGGTGCTATTCAGCACGGGGCCTTTGTTTATTCCTTTGTTAGAAAAACTGTTTTTTAGGGCCTCGATAAAATCAGCCACTTTCCTGAATCTTATCTTGATGTTTATCGGGGTGATGTTGCAAGCGGGCAACTCACAAGGTTTTGAATTAAAGCCCGAGCTATTACTTGGCTTAGCGGCGGGTATTTTTAATGCGGGATCGCAGCTTAGCCTATACCGTGCCAGTAAAGGCAGCCTGTCTCCTTCGGCTTTAAATGCGTGGACATTCAGTCTGGCGGCACTCATTTTACTGCCTGTGGTTGCGACAAGCGCAGTATCAGGCCAAGCGGTATTGGCGCATATGATGCCTTGGCAACAGACTCTCGAACCAGAAAGTGTCATTAATGGCCTTACTGTATTCGCTGTACCTGCCATGCTGCTGTTACTTTCATTGTGCATCATCAATACCCAAGTGATGCGAGCAAAAGCGTACCGATTAGCTGAATCAGGCTCTCAGCTGGCACCGCTTATTTTTACTAACTTGTTGTTCACTGTCGTTTGGCAAGTCACCTTATTTGATCAAGCGATGCCATGGAATAAAGTGGCTGGCGTTAGCATCATAGTGTTTGCAAGCTTGCTACATACCTTCCTCCCTATTATGAAGAAACGCGTTACGCTCGATCCCGCTCGCTAATGCTGCTACTGTTTTGATAATACAGATGAAAGGAAGCATCTTATGTCACTACTTAGCGCCACCAGCTTCACCAATATGGCTCGCCTTACGCTAGCGGCAAGCTTAGTCTATGTCGGTTACAGCATCAGTCAGTTCGGCCAACACCTGAGCCAGCTATCTCCTCTCATCGATGAAATTCAGCAGGTGCAGCTGCAAATCCCCGACATACTAGAACGGGTAGATACCATCACCGAACAAGTGCCTGACGTATTAGCGCAAGTGGATGCGATTAATCAGAAAATTGACCCTATTTTACAACGAGTCGATGACATTACGGCGCAAATACCCCCTATTTTGGCGCAAGTGGATGCAGTCGAAAAACAAATACCGCCGATTCTGGCCGAGTCTAAACAGCTTCGCCAGCAGGTGCCTGCGGTACTAAAACGGGTTGATTCAACCAATAAAAGCATCGCGGGGGTTTCTCGCCAAATTCCTGCGATATTGAATGAAAGTGAAGCAATACGTGCCGATGCGCCGGTACTTTTGGCAGATGCTCAGCAACTCGTCAGTGATGTTGAAACGGCTGGGCAGCAAGCCTCTGAAGGGTTTGTTTCTGGTGTGTTTACTGGGATTTTAAAAGCACCGCTTTCTATTTTGCCTGATGGCACCCCGCTGTTTTCTCGTGCTTCACTGTCAGATAAAGACGAAAAAATGATGCAAGAAACGGTCGTTGAATTATTAGCGTCCAATAAATTAGGTAGTAAGAAAACGTGGTATAACAGCAGCACTCAAATTGGTGGTGAGATCACACTCTTTGCCTCTAAGAGCGAACCCTCGCAGTGCCGAACGCTGAAAATAGAGTTAAGCAAAAAGCGTCGTCAGATTGAATCGCGGGCAACAGAAGTGTGTAAAGATAGCCAAGGGAAATGGCTGCCAAAGAATTCGTAAGACAAATGCATTTTCCTTTACAAACAAGCACCCTATGTGGTGCTTGTTTCATTCCTGCTGGTGATTTATCCTCAAGGCACAGTTACATTCAGTGGAAAAACGAAGGGAAATTATGAAAAGTTCGCACACTTACCCAATTGGTACTCCAGGCCAAAAATGGAGCGATGAAGAAAAAGCACAATGGCGAGCACAAGTCACGGTTAAGCGCTCTTACCAAGATGACGTTGTGACCAAGATTAACGCACTCTCAGACCGCTTTGATCTGACTCAATACGGCGCGCTTTCTTACGACACAGAACGCTTCCCTCTGCTTTCACTGAAAACAAAAAACTGGGATCCAGCGAAACCAACTGTGCTGATTTCGGGCGGTGTTCACGGCTACGAAACCAGTGGTGTGCACGGTGCAATCCAATTTTTAGATACTCAAGCTGAACGCTATAGCGACACATTCAATATTGTGGTTGCGCCTTGTGTTAGCCCTTGGGGTTACGAGACGATTAACCGTTGGAACCCGCTAGCGATTGATCCAAACCGTTCTTTCTTCGCCGATAGCCCAGCTGAAGAGTCGGCAGCGCTGATGCAGTTAGCCGCTTCATTAGGTGATGTGCTGGTTCATATTGATCTGCACGAAACCACAGATACTGACGAAGAAGAGTTCCGCCCTGCACTGTCTGCGCGTGATGGTAAAGAATACATCGAAGATAGCGTGCCAGATGGCTTCTACACGGTAGGTGACACTGAAAACCCACAAGCTGATTTCCAAAAAGCGGTGATTGATTCGGTTCGCCGCGTGACACACATTGCCCCACCAGACAGTGAAGGCAAGATCATTGGTGAGACAATCGAGCAAGAAGGCGTGATCAACTACCCAATGAAAGCCCTAAGCCTATGCAACGGCATCACTGACTGTACTTACGGCACCACGACAGAAGTCTACCCAGACAGTGAGCACGTAACAGATCAAGATTGTAATAACGCGCAAGTAGCGGCTATTACAGGTGCGCTTGATTACGTGAAAGCGCGTATCTAATCCAAACAATGCAATAACGTGACTCAAGAAAAAGGCGGTGAAGAATAATCTTCACCGCCTTTTCTCTTTCAACAACAAACACTTCACTGCATGTTGCGTTAGTGATCTAGGTACAAGAAGTTCTGCCAACTCTTCATACGAATGAGTACTTTACGCATAATCGACACATGCTCAAAACTGTCTGAGTAAACTGCGATTTCAACATTGGTTCCTTGCGGTAACGCATAGTGCGTAATGTCATCAATCATCCTCAATTTCACTAAAGGTCGACCTTGGCGACTCAGCATGTCAGAGCTGTACAAGGTTCCCTGTGCTTGCACTTGGCTTTCCCCAATAGCAGGCAAAACTTCAACTACTTCAGCTTGAAATGTTTTGCCCGGAATGGCGCGAAAAATCATGTCAGCTTTAAAGCCTGATTTTAACCGCAACAGCGAGTTCTGCCTAAATGCCCCCACAAAGAACTGCTCTTCTTGGTGTACAAAGGTCATCACTGTTCGTAACGGCATTGGCAATGCCATCATGCCTGGGCGCAAGGTTACTTGAGTAACATAGCCTGCAGTAGGCGCGTAAACGATGGTTTCATCCAAATCAAACTCCGCTTTACGCAGCATGGCTTGTACTTGTGCTGTCGTCGTATTTTCACCTAAAATTTCAGATTCAAAAGCCAATTTAGCACGTCGCTCTTCCGCAGTAGCGGCTTCTAAGCTTGCTTCTGCACTCAAATAAAACTGACGACGGTTATCAACATCTGATTTTGTGAATGCACCGCGTTTGTAGCCTTTTTCATAACGTTTAAATTGTGCCAAGGTGCGATCACGTTCAGCTTTCGCTTTTGCAACACTGGCTTGGCTGGCTTTATACCCAGCTTCCAGTTCCAACACGTCTTGCTCTGTTTCTGCTAACATCGCCCTTAAGCGGTTAACTTCAGCTTGGTATGGCGTAGGATCTATTTTAAACAGGACATCCCCTTTTTTAAGCAACACATTGGCTTCAACAGGAACTTCTGTCACACGGCCACGCACACCGGGAATAATCGGTGTACTCACGAAAAACTGTGTGCCTTGGCTAGTATGAGGGTGGTTGTAGTTCATCAATAGAATTAACGAACCAATCAAGATAACGCCACCAAGTACAGCCGTTGGTACCGTCCATTTGTTCAATGGAATATTGAAGGTTTTAAAAAGAAACACACACAATGCGGCGTATGTGAGGATTAAGAGTAAATCCATTACTTCTCCTCCCCTGTTTGATCAGACTGGCTCTGATTTCCTTGGGTATGATCGGTCTGAACCGAGCCTGACACAGGCTTTGGTGTGCCTTCAAGGGTTGCAATTTTATGGCTCAATAGCTCTACCTGAGCCGATAAGGTATTGATTTGATGATGCAACTCGTTCTGCTCAGCCTGAATTTTTTGAAAACCCCAGCCTCGGTCTTTACGCCACAAAGTTGCCCAAATCCATAGGAACGGCCAAAGCGCATGTAAGGTAAATAAGCTTACCCAACCAGCATAATGAATCGCATCTTGGTGCGGGTGGTCCCGTTCTTTGGATATTTCATACGGGATATCGTGTATCACAATAATACCGTAGAACAACACCAATGCGACAAAGACCAATAATCCGAGTGCAAAATAATCTAAAAACATCTTTTCTCCCTAAAAGATGACAACCTAATTTATTGTTCTGTTATATCTCATCCCCATTAAAACTAGCAGAATTCAAATAGAACTCATTAAATAACAATGAATAATCAACCATGAAGCATAATTTAGGCAAAATGAAACCGTTTTAAAATACCTGATGATTTATATACTGAGTGATGCAGAAAAAGGATACAGCCACTAGGTAAGTTTGCATATTTAACGTAATCGTATCTCCTCGCCAATAACTGTCCAACCTTCATAGCCGCACCACGTAACGGAGTCAGTTATTAAGCAACACGCTTTGCATTGGCTGGCGCCAGCAACTATGCCTAACGCTAGAGATGCATTGTAAGGGGTCCGGTGGGAAATGAAGGATGTTTGGGGATTGGGGTTTATATTAATATTTCAAGATGCAACAGAACCGTCAACAATAGTGACGGCTCTGTCAGCGCAGCAATAGATTAAATAATCCTAATATTTGAATTTATTTAACTTTTCTTCCACCTCACTAGTTTGTATCAACATACCTTGAGCCTCTTGGTTTGATGTCTCAGCCCCTTGAGCTGCTTTGATAGTGATATCAGTAATCGCATTGATATTACGATTAATATCTTCAGTCACCTGATGTTGTTCTTCTGAAGCAGTGGCTATTTGGCACATCATATCTTGAATCGTTGCTGTGGCTGCGACAACCGACTCTAACTCTAAAACTGCCGTTTTGCTGCTTTCTATACTGGCCTGTGTAAAGGTTCTGCCAGTTGTAATCGTATCGACTGTCAGTTTAATTTGACTTTGAAACTGGTTGATCATCTGCTGAATTTCTTCAGTGGAGTTTTGAGTTTTAGATGCTAACTGACGTACTTCGTCGGCCACAACTGCAAACCCACGTCCATGCTCTCCTGCCCGCGCAGCTTCAATCGCTGCATTTAAGGCCAGTAAGTTGGTTTGATCTGAAATACTACGGATCACCTCAAGAATGCTGCTGATCTGGTGGCTCTGCGTTTCTAATTCAACAATTGTCGTAGAGGATTGCTCCATTTCCTCCCCTAATTTATTGATAATATTGGCACTGTCATTGACTACATCACCACAGCGAGTTATCGACTGATTCACCTCTTCTACCGAACTTGCTGTGTTAGCCACATTGGTGGCTACTTCGCTTGCCGCAGAGGCCATTTCATTAATGGCGGTGGCAACTTGTTCCAGCTCCTGACGTTGCTGTTGTACATCTTGATGCGATGCTTCAGCAATACCTGCCGATCTATTGGCCGACAGTTTCAAATGATCAACTGAACCAGCAATATCGCGGATCATTCCCTGTAACGAGGCCATCAGATTATTAAGGCCGTTCATCAGAGCGCCGGTTTCATCTTTTCTTGTTACATCTAAACGGGAGGTTAGATCGCCACCAGCTCGGCCGAGCTGTTGAACAATGTTCACTACTTGCTGGATCGGCGTGGAAATACGTTTAGCCAAGATGTAGAGCATGGCAAGAGCTAAAACAGAAATCAACAGACCTGCTATTAGCTGGGCGTTAAGAAAATCACTGAAAGACGTCTTTAACTCTTTTTGTAAGGCATTGATGTCTTCTAATAGATCGGCTTTAGGAACCGCAATCCATAACATCCATGGGGTGTTGGTATTTCCTACTTTAATAGGGGTCACTAGGCTGGCGAATTCATCAGTAGAGTTCCACAACTGTTTGCCTGCTTGAAACTGGGATTTGCGCTGGTTCCAATCTGACAGTACTTCACCAAGTGGAGAGACAGGATCGGTATCACCAGCAACAACCCCCCGGTAGGTAATAATACTGACATGAGAGTTTTGACCAAATTGGTTTTCTTTCAGCCTAAGTGCCAGATCATTGATAAAGTTTACTGATAAATCGATTCCTATCATGCCGATAGTACTACCATTAGCTTTAATTGGGGCGACAAGATTAGCCATTAACACCTGTTTACCTTGGACATTATATGCCCATGGGTCGATTAGGCAGCTACGGCCACTCTCAAGTGGACAGAGATACCATTCACTAACGCGGGTCCCTATTTTGGTTTTATCTTGGATATAAAACCGATCAGAATCGACGGATGAGGGCTTCAGTTGGTTGTCGCTACCGCGGGTCCAGTACACGTTGAACTGCCCTTTGCCGTCGATAGCTTCGTAAAGCCCATCTTTTCCATCCCAAGCATTGGGTTCGAAAGCAATATATGCCCCTAGAAACTTTTGATTGCCAGCCAAAAGATCACGTACAACCAGAGAAAGATCTTCCCGGCTGAGCTTAGTTTGGCCGTCATCGTTGCTCGCCATTCCAGATAGCACACTGGCCAGAGCTTCAACAGAGTTCATGGCTACAGATAGCTGATTTTGGATCTGTTCTGAACGATATTTACTGGTATCTTCCAGTCGTTGAGTTTGCTCCTGATTGGCAAAGGAATGTGTTTTGTTGTATACCATTTCTTCAAGTTGATTAGAGTACTTTAGACCTACAAATAATACCGCAACGAGCGATATTAAAAGGCAACTTGCTGCGCCGATGATTATTTGATGACGTATGGATTTAAATGAAATCATAATGACTGTCCGGATTCGATGAGATCTGCGGCATGTTTCGCGATAATTTGGTGCATTGCAGTTGTAGGATGAAGGCCATCCCAGAACAGGTTATGATTTGGCTGGCTGATAACTTCCCCAGTCGCATAGCTATATGCTTCATCGGTCACGTTGGTGATGGTGACATCCAGATCGACATCACGGTACTGACCATTATTTTTCACATTATTAATAACCTTATTAAATAAGGTAAAAGTGTCAAAATAGAAAATGTCGATACTTGGATGAGTTATTACCAGTTTTTCTAGTCCTGATTTTAACGCTTGGTTGTGTGACAGGATAAACTGGGTCGCTTTCTCTTCTTTACCTGAAAACCATGGAGCATCGGTAAAATTGGGAATATTTGCAACTAAGATCTGTTTTGATCCAGCATCAATTAAAGTTTTCACGTCCGCAAGGGCATAGGATGCCGCCTTGTCTCCAGTTTGGTTAAGATCGCCGAACAAAGTGAACCACAAGTTGTTGGTTCCACTCATATAGCTGACCAACTCACTGCCACTGAACGGCCCCTGATTGGCAATACGCTGCTTAATTTGTTGCCCACTGTTTGCCAGAACATCAAGACCGGATAAGGCGGTGTAGCCGTTTGTGGCATCAATATCAATAAAGTTGCCCAAACCAGACATCGCCCCGCCGACAGCCCAATTAGTTCCTAACAGAGCTGCGCTTTCATAGTGATAGGTCACTAGTTTATCGTCTTGTTTTTTTAGAACCACTTTGCTCTCTATTTTTCCATGAGCGCGGGTTGGCGATGGCATTGCAAGAAAATGGGCCAGATATTCGGTCCAGACTGGTCCATTGCTAAAGTGACCGTTGAAGTTAGGTTCTGAGGCGCGAATACCAATTTTCCCAGAGGTATTTTTGCTCATCTCAATGGTGATCATATGTTTGTTGCCTATATCGGATAGGCTGTCACCAAAGTTTGAGATGGAATTGAAGTTTACGGCATGGATATAAAAAGGAACGAATGCAACAAGAGTCGCGAAGATGAATTTATTCATATTATACTTATTGGTTAGTGTGACTAATGATGTCAGGTATTTATCATTTTGTAGATCGAAGTAATGGCCATAGTAGCCGTGCTATTTTTTATTAAGCAGTATGTTTCAATGACACTAATTTACTTATGGAATTGTAT
>NZ_NOIF01000109.1 GCF_002265265.1 Photobacterium sanguinicancri | reverse complement strand
TCCCAAGAACGGTAAAACCAAGACCTCAACGATATGCCAAAAATAAGAAAGCCGCTCACCTTAAGTGAACGGCATTACTACCTAGGTAGTGTGTTTTTCTGTTTTCGTATCATGCTTATCGCGGATGCTAAAGGCGGTGGAAACTTAATCTTCCCAGCGTTTGAAGACCAGCGATGTATTGATGCCACCGAAAGCAAAGTTATTGCTCATTAGGTATTGGCAATCAATTTCACGGCCTTCACCTGTGATGTAATCAAGTTTGCCACATTGCTCATCAAGGTTATTGAGGTTCAATGTTGGGCTGAACCAGCCGCTGTTCATCATCTCAAGGCTTAACCAAGCTTCAATCGCGCCGCATGCACCTAGGGTATGACCAAAGTAACTTTTCAATGAGCTGATTGGTGCTTTGTCACCAAAGATATTGGCGGTAGCGTTACTTTCTGCAATATCACCTTTCTCGGTCGCTGTGCCGTGAGCAGATACGTAGCCGATCACTTCAGGTGATAGGTTGGCATCTTTCAGCGCCATTTCCATACAAAGTTGCATGGTTTCTTTTTGCGGTTGGGTTACGTGGGCTGCATCGCAGTTGCTAGCAAAGCCAACTAGTTCTGCATAGATGGTTGCGCCACGGGCTACGGCATGTTCGTATTCTTCTAATACTAATGTACCGGCACCTTCACCAATGACTAAGCCATCGCGATCTGTGTCGTATGGGCTAGGGGTCTTTTTCGGTGAGTCATTCTTCAGGCTAGTCGCAAACAAGGTATCGAAAACCGCAGATTCAGTTGGACACAGTTCTTCTGCGCCGCCTGCTACCATCACGGTTTGGTAACCGTGCTTGATTGCTTCATAGGCATAACCAATAGCTTGGCTGCCAGACGTACATGCGCTGCTGGTTGGAATAACACGGCCACGTAAACCAAAGAATAAGCCCACGTTTACTGCTGTGGTGTGCGGCATCATTTGAACGTAAGTGGTTGCGGTAATGGCTTTGGTTGATTTCTCATTTAGCATCACACCAAAAGCACCAATGGCAGGTGTACTGCCTGTTGATGAACCGTAAGCAATACCCGTTTCACCGTTAGTTAATACGTCGTTACCGATCAAACCGCTCTGGATGAGGGCATTTTCAGTTGCCACGGTAGACAGCTTAGATACGCGTCCCATGCCACGAACTTGTTTGCGACCGTAGTGTTTAGGTAGCGTAAAATCGTCGATAGGCGCTGCAAGTTTGGTGTTTAGACCATCGTACTGCTCGTAGCTTGGCATGTACTGAGTCGCGTTTTCGCATGCTCGTAATTTCGGTTCGATAGCCTGCCAGTCGTTACCAAATGCAGTAACACCAGACATACCTGTAACAACAACACGACGGCTCATATTAGGCCTCCATTCACTGAAATGACTTGGCGAGTTACATAACCTGCTATGTCTGACATTAGGTAGCTAACTAAGCCCGCTACTTCTTCTGGTTCACCCATACGACGAAGTGGTACTTGTGGTAAAGCGTGTTCTTTTACGTGTTCATCAACCATGCCAGTATCAATCAGGCCAGGTGCTACACAGTTAACGGTGATTTTACGTTTTGCTAGTTCTAACGCCAGTGACTTAGTCGCCCCGATCACGCCTGCTTTTGCGGCACTATAGTTAGTTTGGCCACGGTTACCCATGATGCCTGAAACCGATGCAAGGGTAACAATTCGGCCACCTTTACGTTTTTGTACCATAGGCATAACACATGGGTGCAAGACGTTATAAAAGCTGTCTAGGTTAGTGTGAATCACACCATCCCACTCTTCTTCTGTCATCGCTGGGAAAGCGGTATCGCGGGTAATACCTGCGTTGCTCACCACACCGTAATACGCACCATGTTCTGCAATATCGGCTTCAAGCACTTCACGACATTGCTGACGATCACTGATATCGAATTGAACAATACGACCCGAACCACCCGCGGTAGTGATATCGGAAAGGGTGGCTTCTGCTCCAGCTTTGTCACTCATGTAGTGCACTACAAGGGTGAAGCCGTCTTTAGCAAGCTGAGTCGCAACAGCGCGGCCAATGCCTTTACTTGCGCCTGTGACTAAAACATGTCGGGTCATTAATGGTTCCTATTTAACATTTGATCTAGTTGTTGTTCTGTTGGTACGAAAGCATTGAGCTGGCTTTTTGCAATGACAGTGCCTTGGTGCTCAATACGGCAGGCAAAGGCTGCCATACCATTATTTTCCATTACTTTTTCAGCGAAAATGTCGAACACGTTATGCTCATCGAATTGTGCGTAATCACTGTCATAACGTCGACTGCCAAGTAAAAAACCAATGGGTGCACTTTGATTGTTACACCACGCTTGGTAGCCCGACCACCCAGCGACAGATTGGGCCATAAACTCGATGCCGACATAGCCTGGAATGCTACGTGTTTGCGAGTCGAAAAAAATATTTTCTTCGCGAATGGTGACTTGGCAATGGATATGTTCATCACCAACATCGATCAGTTCATCAACCAGCACCATCGGCGTATCGTGGGGTAATAATTGATGTAAGTGGGGGATTTTAGTCATAAACATATCCAAAAATAAGGCTGATATTGTTGCCACCAAAGGCAAATGAATTGCTCAAAATGGCTTTATTGTTGAGGGCGATATGTTGCTCAGCCAGCTGAATGGGGGCCAAGCTATCTGCTCGCTCACCATCATTAATTTGCTGAGGTATAGCAAGATTATACCGTAAAACGTGCCAGCATATTGCAGCTTCTACTGCGCTAGCTGCACCAAGTGTATGGCCAGTAAAGGGTTTAGTTGAGCTTACCGGAACAAGTTCACCGAATACACGATGAATGGCTTTTGCTTCCATTTCATCATTCAGTGGCGTTGCTGTGCCATGGGCATTGATATAACCAATGTCTGATGGTGTTAATTGTGCATTGGTTAATGCTTTTTGCATGGCTTCTTCCGCACCATTACCTTCAGGGTGAGGCGCCGAGATATGATGAGCGTCAGAGCTGTCACCTGCGCCTAATAGCGCAATAGCGGGCATTTTTATATTTGTGTTTTTATCCGAGCTTGTATCCGGATTTGTATCAGAGCCTTCATCGACCATTGATGGTTTATCTTGGCTAAGCAACATAAACGCTGCAGCTTCACCAATATTGATGCCTTTTCGGTTGGCACTGAAGGGGTTACAGAGTTCGCTCGACAAAGCTTCCAAGCCATGGAAACCATTTAGAGTGAGTTTACAGAGCGAATCTGCACCGCCTACAATAACGGCATCAGCCAGGCCTGATTGTAATAATCGCTGAGCCGACAAAAATACACGGCCGCTGGATGAACAAGCTGTCGATACGGTGTATGTTGGGCCTTGGATCTGGAAAAAGTCGGCAATGAATTCACTCAAGTTACCCAGCTCTTGCTGGTGGTAGTGAAATTCAGAGGGAAACTCGCCGTCATTCGCTTGGGCTTTTAAAGCGGTTTCACCATCGGCAATACCTGACGTACTGCTTCCTACAACCACCGCAATACGATCTGAACCGTACTGAGTAATGGCATGCGCTACACTTGGTGCTATTTGAGCTAATGCAGATTGCGCTAATCGATTATTGTAAGTATCGAACGCTTTTAATGCTGCTGGTAGAGCGGGTAAGTCTGCGGTGACTTTGCCGATCACCGTTGCTGTGCCGTCGTTCAGCATATCATTACAGATCTGCATATCAGGGCTATGCCCTTGAGCAAGTCGAGCATGAATATCGTTATGCTCTAAACCCAGCGCAGAGTGAAAACCACAACTGTGAATATAGAGTGGTGTGGCTGCTGAGGCTGTTTGATTCATCGTGTTACACCGCGTTGTTGTTCGTGATACCTAGCTGTTAGGCTTGTTGTTATACATCGTCATATTAAGCGGTTGCTAAAAGTGCTTACTTAAAGCGGCTGCTGAGTATGGCTTAGTGTTTTTATGGTGATGGTGTAACCCAATTGGTGGTTACTAAATGTAATGGTGCCATCTAAATAAGAGCGTGATGGATCCCTTGCTGTTTGAGCTGGCGCAACGGGTGTTTCGTTTGGCTGGTAGTGAATATCGGCCACTAAGTTACCTTTATCATCGAACAGCTGACGCTGCTGGTTAGACTCGGTGAGCTGCCAACCAATTTGGGCTAAATGCGGTTGCCAGCTCTCGATTGGCCATAAGGTGATCATCAGGTTAAACAATACTTGCTCTGGTTTCGGTAACGTCGTTTCAAGCCCTGTAAGTACACTCGCTTCGATAATTCGATCTTGGTATGACAGCGTTAAGATACGTGCCCCCCATGACGAGAATCCTGCAAGCGCGACTTTATTTTGGTCGACTTCTAACTGCACGGGGAGTTGTTGTTGCTGTTTTTGTTCTGCCGGCTCTCCCCACTGTGCGCTGATGAGTTGGCTCGCAGTTAAGCGGTAACCCAGATCTTCTGGCGTTGGGATGGTCACCGACACCTTAGGTGCTATTTCGATCAAGTTGGCTTGCTGTTGCATTGGCTGTGAACTACAACCTGTTAATGCACTTAGGAGCAAACCCGCGCAAAGTGCGGTAGAGAAAGGTTTGATAGCCTTAGATAACATTATGCTTTGTGCTCCTTAGTCGAAGAGGTATGTGATGAGCTTGCCATTGATAAGGGGGCGAGTAACCACGCGACCATGATACCTGTGAGTACTGTGATACCGAAGCTGTGAATGGCTTGGGTTTGGCTTAATGCGAGCAAACCAAACGATAACAGCGTCGTCATGGCTGAAAGGGTAATTGACAATAGAGTGGCATCCGCTTGATGCTGCTCGGCAAAGAACAAAGTGTAATCTATGCCTATCCCTAAAATCAGAATCAATGCCAGTAAGTTAAATAAGTTGAGTGGCACGCCTGTTAAACTTGTGACCCCTATTCCCACTATGCCCGCGATTACCGGTGGTAACATCAGACGCACTGCGCGGGTAAAGCCGTAGCGCCACCAAAGCACGCCCATGATCACCAAACTAGCAGCAATCAAGAGTTCGGTTACCCGTACACGGTACTCGCCAAAGAGAGATGAGACTTCATCAGCTTTATTGAGGTAACTAACGGTATTGGAGTGTTCGGCGAAATCAACAATAGGCCCAATATCGGAAACATCACTCAGCATGATAATAGCGGCTTGTTGCTGATCGGTTAATTTTCCTAACCATAAGAAACGGAGCGGCTCAGACACTGGCGAATGGATGAATTGCTCAACTGTTAATGGGCTAAAGTCATGATCAAACGTAGCTTGCCCAGCTGTTGGTAGTGCTTGAGCAAGCGCTGTGGCTTGTTGCTGGTAAAGCTGCTTAATCAAATCATAATTTTGCTGCTGGGTGTTTTCTGACGGCAGGTATTGGCTAATACTCTGAAAGCCCTTTAAGACACCTTGTTGTTTAAATTTGGTGAGTGTGCCAGAAACCGACTCTAGGTTTTGTAACAACTGCTGCTGATCGTTGGCCGTTACAACTAACATTTGCTGGCTGCTGCTTAGCCCCGTGATGGCTTTAATGGTGTCTTCTTGTTGTTTTAAATCTTGTGGCAGGGCTTGTAGCTGGCGAATATCATCGTTGTATTCAACATGATAGAGGCCAACGAGAGCAAGGCTGAGCAAAGCTGCGGGCATACACTTTCTAAATAGTGGCTGTTGCCATAGGGCTAACCACGCGTGCATCGTCTGAGTTAATGGCAGCGGTCGGGATTGGCTCGGCTTAGCGGCTAAGACGGGATACCAGCACACTACGGTTGCATAGGCGGCAATGAGGCCAATGGCTGAGAAAAGTGATAACTGCTGTAGCCCTGGGAAGGGCGCAATCAACATGCCAAGGTAACCAATTAGGCTGGTAATCAGTCCCAGCGTAATGGCGGTAAAAATCTGTTTTAAGCCTTTATTGGCATTCCAACGTTCACCAGCGGCAAGGCGATCGGTTAAAAAGTGGAACGCGTAGTCAATAGAAACGCCGATTAAGCTAGCGCCAAAAACCAGACTAAATAGATGCACTTTGCCAAAGATGGCGACGGTGCCGACGAATGCGGCAAGCAAACCACAACCAATCGATAACAGTGCTAATGCCAACGGCAATGGGCTGCGATACACCAGTAATAGCAACAATATCACCCCCGCGAGAGAGCCAACGCCAATGGTGCTAATCTCACTTTTCGCACTTTCTGTGCCGTGTTCAGCATAGAAAACAACGCCCGTATGCAGTAACTCAACATTAAAAGCATCGCGTATGCCTTGTTCAATATTCAGCAGTTCAGGCAATTGCTGTTGTAAGCGATAACTGTAAGGTGAATCGGCTAAATCTGCGCTGATCAACACATACTGCTTGCCTTGATATTTTGTCGTAAGGTAACCGTTGTTTAACGAAAAATTGCCAGTTTGTTTGGTGAGTTGGCTTAAGTAATCACGAAATAACAAGAAAGGATCGCTGGCTAATTCTTGGCCCGTGACTCCTGAAAATGGGTTATAGAGCGATTGAATCACGAACTGTGTTTGTTGCTCTGGGTGTTGTGTTAACCGTGTTTGTTGTTCTGCAGTTAGCAATTGAAAGCGGTTAGGGAAATACAACTCACCCCATGCCTGTTGTGTGTTAACGGGCACTTTAGCGGTGATTTCGGCAAATAAAGGCGAGGTTTGTAATGCGCTGTCAAAGGCATCAGCCGCGGCTAACATTTTGTCTGCATCATTACTGCCAATCAAGAATATGACTTTGTTGCTCATGCTATTGGCAACGTGATCAAAGGCTTGCTGGGCAATAGGATCTTGGCGGTTTTCAGGTAGTAACGCCAGTATGTTGGTCTCGATAGGGTTGCTACGCTGGAAAAAAAGCTGTTGCCCTAATGCAACAGCCAATAACAGCATGACACACAGCCAGGCAAGAGCCAGTTTAGAGTTGGAAAGCACGTTGTTCTTCTGCACTTAATGCCGCCGGCGTTGTACGTTGATGAGAAAAATCGATCAGGGTGTTATCACCGCGAACTTCATTAAGGCGAAGCTGATTGATGTGTTGATCGCCAACAATGGTGATGTCACGAAAAACAGCGTTGAGCGGGGCCGATGTTGGTACTAATACCAATTGCCATCCGTTGCCTTGTTCGCTCAATGTGAGGTCAAACTGCTCCATCAATTGGCTGGTATCGCCTTTGAACAATGATAAAAAGACATGACTGAAGTAAAACACCATAGGGTTATCACTGGCAGACATAACCTGCGCGGGCTGATCGCCAAACTGTTGGCTGAGTTTGTCCGCGGTGAGCGTGAGCTTCACAGGAAATGGTGCGGTCTGTTGCCACAATAATCCTTGCTGCTGCGTAAGCAAAAACTGCCCTTGAGAGACCAGCGGTTGGCTAAACATTTCCATGGTGCGAGTTTGGGTAAAATCGCCGCGCACCAAGTGATGCTCTGCTAACTGTTGTTGCAGTTCCGACAGTGTGATTGTCTGCGCCTTAGCTACTTGGGCCTTAGCTACTTGGGCCTTAGCTACTTGGGCCTTAGCTACTTGAGCATCAGCTGCTTGAACATCAGCTGTAAGAGTGAATAAACCCATACAGCCTAAAAGGTAGACCGGAGCAAGCCTACGCTTACTGATCTGTCTTGTCTTATTACTCAGTTTTGCCAGCATGGTAAGCCTCAACTTTATCAGTAAACACAGTCGGAGAGACATAACACATCTCTCCGCCGTCGATGTGTACTGCGACTTGCATCGTGTGTGCTTTGGTTAAACGTTGCCCGCTATCAAGGTCGAAAATAACGTAATCGACCCGTAACCGGTTTTCCCACTCAGTCAGCGTCGCGGTGACACGAATCGCATGGTTGAAGGGTAATGGTTTAACGTACTTAACGCGGGTGTCGATGATCGGCCACACATAGCCAGAAGCCTGCATTTCCCGATAGCTATAGCCAATTTTCGCCATCAGAGCATGGCGTGCTTCTTCAAAATAGCGGAAGTAATTACCGTGGTAGATTACACCCATTGGATCTGCGTCTTGAAAGGAGGTGACAATCGTCACCTCGGCAGTCAAGGGCTGTACAATCTTGGTCATCGACAGCGTCCTTTAAAATTAATATAGCGACCAGTGTTGTTGCTGGATCATCGCAATAAACTTACGTAAGTCACCTTCTAGCGGGCGATCCTCAATCACGGGTTCAAAATCATTCAACACTGCAGCCGTCATTGCTTTTAGTGCTGGGCTGAAGTGGTTGTCATCTAACTCGTTATGTTTTTTGCGCAGTTCAAGCGCTTGAGTTGCTGCTAATAGCGAGGCCGCTGCAACTTGTTCGGTGAGTTGCAGTACTCGTAGGCAGTCACGTGAAGCAATGGTGCCCATGCTGACTTTATCTTGGTTGTGGCACTCGGTTGAACGAGAGAACACACTCGCAGGCATGGTGTGTTTCAATGCTTCTGCTGTCCATGCTGAAATACCAATCTGTACCGCTTTGAAGCCATGATTAATTGGCTTACGTTCGCCTTCTGCGCCCGTTAGGTTAAACGGTAAGCCATTGTTGAACTTGTAATCCATTAACTGTGCCATTTGGCGATCAAGTAGATCGGCAAGGTTCGCGACAGCTGTTTTCAGTGTATCCATTGCCATCGCAATATGGCCACCATAGAAGTGTCCACCGTGCAGTACGCGCTCGTTGTCACCATCAATGATTGGGTTATCGTTCGCACTATTAAGTTCGTTTTCGATCATCTGGCGTAGCCAAGGTAGGCTGTCTTGCAGCACACCAATAACATGTGGTGCACAACGCAGTGAGTAACGATCTTGTAGGCGGTCACTGTTACGAGGTGGGCGCTCTGATTGTAGATCCGAACGTAACCACGATGCGATCTGCTGCTGACCTGGGTGAGGTTTTACGGCGAATAATGCTTCATCAAAGTGGAAGTCATTACCGTGCATACCTACAGAAACCATTGCAGTAATACGCGTCGACAACTGCGCCAGATATTCTGCACGTTTATAGGCAATACAAGCCAATGCCGTCATTACCGAGGTGCCGTTCATCAAGGCTAAACCTTCTTTGGGCTTTAGCTTGATAGGGTCGATACCTAACTCTTTGAAGACTTCGGCGGTTGGGCGAATTTCACCTTTGTATAAGACTTCGCGCTCACCAATGAGTGCAGCCGCAAGGTAAGACAGTGGCGTTAAGTCGCCACTTGCGCCAACAGAACCTTCTTGTGGAATACGCGGTGCGATGTCTTGGTTTACCAAAGTAACGATTTGATTAAGTAGGTCGTGACTAACACCAGAAACACCTTGTGCAAGTGAACACAAGCGAGTGGCAAGTACTGCACGTGCTTGTTGCTTATCTAAGTCTTCGCCTAAACCACAGCCGTGAAAGCGAGTTAGATTGAGCGGTAATTCATCGACTAAATCAGTTGGGATCGCAACAGTACATGAATCGCCGTAACCCGTTGTGACACCGTAAATCACCCCTTCTTCTTTGAGCAATCGCTCCAGAAAAGCGACACCGCGGTCAATCTTGTCATTAAAAGCGGCCGAGTTGTTGAGTTCTGCGTTTGCGCCATTAGAGATCGCAACCACATCTTCAATCGTTAAGCGCTCTGCGCCAAAAGTTATTGTCTTATTCATAAAATTTAGTCTTTTTTATTACTTAACTGCCAAAAGTTGAAAAAGTTGTACCATTGAAGCGGTGCTTTCATTGTGTAGTGCTCAAGTCGCTCGGCATAGCGAGTAACGGCACTTTGTAATGCTTCGGTACGGTTTTTTCGTGGCAGCGTCAGCTGTTTAGAAAATGGTTCAAAATACACGTCGAAATGGGGTGTTGCTTGCTGTTCGTCTCGTAAACCAAACAGGAGGTAAACTGGGGCTTTTAGCACGCTCGCAAGCATGAACGGCCCTTGTGGGAAGGGAGCGGGTTTTCCTAAAAAATCAGCCCATATTGAGCGTTGTTCTTTGGTGACCGATGTGCGATCGCCCACAATCACAACCCATTCACCTTGTTCGAGTTTTTGTTGTAATAAAATGGCAGTATCTGGCCCCAGAGAGCTGACTTGAATTAAGTTCAGTTCTGAATCTGGGTTGACTGCTTTCATTACTGAGTTAAAGCGTTCTGCGTGTTCAGTAAACACTAACGCGTTAATTTTAATGCTTTTATAATCACGGCTCAGTGCGCGACATAATTCTAAGTTGCCCAAATGTGAGCCTAGAATGATAATCCCTTGTTTGCTTTCAGTCAGCTCCGCAAGGTGCTCACTACCATGTAAGGTGATGTTTTGGGTACTTAAATCCCCACGCCATCCCGCCAGTTTATCGAGCATGGTATGACCAAACGATAACAGGTGTTGGTAGCTGTTAAAGGGCGTTGGTAATGGCTGATTATTATCGTGAGCATATTGGCTCACTTGCGCCAAAAAGTGTTCAGACTCTTTACGAGCACTTGCACCTATGAGGTAGTAGTAACCAATCACAGCCTTGAGTAAAGCTGCAAATACACGACGACCAAAGATTGAATACACCCACATTAGCAGTTTGATGCCAATCACGGTGCCGCGCTCTTTTTGCTTAGACCAATGGATATTTGTGGTTGTCTCTTGATCCTTGAGTAAGGCTTTTTTCTGTTTATTGCGTTTTAGTAACCGTGGGATGCGTGGCAGCATGCCAAAGAATAAACGCGTGTGCATAGCACTAATTTTTACGTTGTCCCACAGAACGTCGAAATGTGATAAGCCGTCTTCTGGGTAAATGACCTTGGTCTCGACAAAACGAATATCACAGCCATCCCAGTACATACGAACTAAGATTTCAGTGTCGAAATCCATCCGCTGACCGATAGTATTACGTGACAATACTTTGATGGTTGGCCCGATAGGATAAGCACGAAAGCCACACATGCTGTCTTTAATACTCATCGACAGTGTTTCTATCCAGACCCAAACATGGGTGGCGTAACGGCCATATAACCGAGATTTCGGTACCGATTCATCGTATACAGGGCAACCTGAAATAACCGCAGTCGGATGAGAGTGTGCTTCATCAATGAGTTTAGGTAAGGCATCTAGATCGTGCTGACCATCAGCATCTATTTGAATCGCATGGCTAAAGCTTTGACGATACGCTTCTTCAAACCCCGCAATAACAGCCCCGCCTTTGCCTTGGTTGTTTGCTAACGTGATGACAGTGACAAGGGCTCGCTGGGCCTGTTCTGCCAAAATCGTTTGAGTTTCATCATTGCTGCCATCATCAACAATGATCACGGGGTAACCATATTTCGCTAATGCATCGACAACCGCAGGAACGGTTTTGCCATGGTTATAGCAGGGGATCAGAAAGCAAGGGCGGAAAGTCGTCATGCTTTAATACCCTAACTTAATGCGGCCTGATGAGTGTGTACCTGCGTCAGACAGGTAGCTGAAGTACAACTTTTGCTTATCTTCAACCCATTCCAGTTTGAGCGTTACCACCATGTCTGGGGTGATAGGCTCTTGGAACTTAATCACTTCCATCCCTGCAAACTTAGGGGCAGCTTGTAATAGTTGCTGACCGTAGTAGGTTGCCCAATCAATCTGACTTACACCCGGAAGAAGAGGAAACTGCGCAAAGTGGCCGGTAAAGTCGAGAATATCCGCATCGACACGTAGCGTTAACGTCGCATGATGATCGGTGATCGCTTGCTCGATGATGGTTGGCTTTCGTTTTGTCATTGTTATTTATCGCTGCTTTATTACGTGGTTGCTTACTGAGTGTAGCGGGCAGAAACAACCACTTGTTGAAATAAGCACATGGCTAACGGTTAGTCTGAAAATAGCGTGACAAGCGCTTGGAATTGGCGTTTACCTTGACTATTTATCGGTATTTCATCCGTGGCACGAAAGCGACGAGGAATACCCACAGGCTCTAACCATTGTCGTAGTTGCTGACGAATGGCTAGCCATAACTTTCCTTTTCCCATTTCAGCGAGTGCTGTTTGACCCGCAGGCGTCAGGGTTATCACCGCGCCTAACACTAGGCGATGGCCTTCATCGAGAGGCAATACTGCCGCTTCATCAATCCAAGCGAGTTGACTTAAACGTTGCTCAACATCCACTAATGAAATACGTTTCTCTTCGATTTTGACGATACGATCAGCGCGACCTTTTAGCTGAAATTGGTTATTCGGCAAGAGTTCACATTGGTCGCTGGTTTGGTACCAAGTGTCGGCATCAATAAACGGCGATTGTAAGCGTAGGCATTGCTCTGCATTCAACATGACCTGGTGGCAGGGAAATAGCTGCCATGGGGTTGTTGTTTCATGCTGTTGGCGGTAGCCAATCCCGCCTGTTTCAGTACTGCCAAATACTTCTACGGGCAAACACGAAAAGAGTCGTTCGCTTTGTTGCGCCGCTGAATGGGGCAATGGCCCACCAGAGGAGAATATTTGACGGTAAGGTGATGTCGCTGTCATATCAGCTAGGCGTTTTAAGAGAGCAGGGCTACTGATCAAGGTGGTATCGGCAGATGCCTGTGCCATGACTTGTTCTGGATACGTTAAATCCTGACGAGCAAAAGCACGGCCACTGCATAACGGCCACAGTATGCGAAAGAGTAATCCGTAAATATGCTGGTGGGAAACCGTACTGGTTATTTTTGCCCCGAGTAACTGCTCGCCCCAAAGAGATTCCAGCACATCAATTTCTGTTGCAATACCTGATAATGATTTTTCGATGGCTTTTGGCGTACCGCTTGAACCAGAGGTAAAAAGGGTGAGCTTCAAAGCATCTAAATCAAGTGCTTGAAATTCTGATGTATTGAACTTTGTATTTGCAGCGCCTGTAAAAGGCAGAGCCAGTGAGGGGGTACCTACAATGGTCGCGACTGCCTCATCGTGCAATAGAATTTCAAACTGTTCAGCAAGCTCTGCTAAAGCGGCTGGCTGATGATTACCCGGCAAAATAATATGTTTGCTGCTGTGCGATAAAGCCATAAAGGCAACCGCAAAGTAGTAACTGTCAGCAAAGCACAAGGCCCAACGTAATTGGGGCTGAGTCTTGAGGTAAGCGGTTAACTCACTCACATCATGCTGAAATTGCTGCCACTGGGTATCATCTTGAAAAGCGACTAGCGATTCAGGCAGACGCTTGGTAAGCATCACATTCGCTAGCGAGGTATAGGAAATGGTCTGTATCATGGCTCTCTCTTTTACCTGCTTTTCTTTTCGTCTTGCTGCTGGTCATTTTTTGGCGTCACATCTTCTCGCACAAAGAAGCGAACAATGAATTCAGCGATAAATAAAGTGCCAGCGGCTAAGTAGCTAATTAAGCCATTGTAAAGTGTCCATACCGCTAACGGTTGAAAACAGGTGTATAGCGCAATTGAGCCATTAACGACAAAAAACGCACACCACACTTTCGTTACTTTGCGGGTGTACCGTACTCCACTGGCGGGTAAATCTGGTTCTTGAAGGCGAGCTAAACGCTCGACTAGGGTTTCTTTTTGCCACAAGCTCATACCGAACAGGCCTAGCATCAGTGTATTGACAACGACAGGGTAAAAAGTAAACCACCCTTCTTGTTGAAATACAGTGCCGAGTAAGGTGAGTACAATACCTGTCGCGCCGCTTAGCCAAGCAACGTATTTGAGTTCTCGTAACCGAGTTTGGTTTCCAGCGATAATGCGAAGCAAAAATAAAAACGCTAGCAGCCCGGCTACAACCCCGAGCCCCCATCGGCTAAGGCCATAGTAAACTGCTAGCGGATAAGCTAATAAAGCAATCGCTGACAGAGCCGTCAGCGCGCGCATTAGCTTTCCTTCAGTAGTTCAATTACAGCATCAACAACATCATTCACGCTGCGTACTGATTTGAACTCTTCAGGTTTAATTTTTTTGCCTGTGAGATTTTGTAGGTGCACTACAAGATCGACTGCATCGATGCTGTCTAGGTCTAACTCTTGATAAAGTTGTGCTTCTGGCGTGATGTCAGCAGCATCAATCTCAAACAACTCAACCAGTGCATCGCGCACTTGCTCAAATACTTCGTTACGGTTTACGTCGGTCATAATGAATTACGCTTTGGTTGCTGCAATGTAGTTAGCTAGATTTGCTACTGAAGCAAAGTGTTCACGAGTTTTCGTGTCATCAGCATCGATAACGATGTTGTACTTTTTCTTGATCGCAAGACCAAGTTCTAGTGCATCGATAGAGTCTAAACCAAGGCCATCACCAAATAGTGGTGCATCGGTTTCAATGTCGTCGACAGCGATATCTTCTAAGTTTAGTGCTTCAATGATTAAAGCTTTTAATTCTGTCTGTAATTGTTCCATTTTGGCCTACTTGTAATAAATGAAATCGATGGTTTCTTATCAAGCCGCAGGCGGAAAAAGTACTTCCGCAAGGTGGCTATTCAAATGTCGAGCTGCTGTTGTCACAGAGTCTGCATTATCAATAAAACGCGCAGTTTGTATTTTATCTTTTACTTCTACGCGAAAAAAAGGTTTATTTTTTGGTACGTTATACCACTTGCTTCCTTTGGTCAGAAAGGATGGCGAAACTGTAATGTGGATTAATCTTATATCACTTTGAGTGCGTATCGCAATCTGCGCCGCTCCGCGTTGAAGCTTCGATTTTTGCTTGGGTGTCGTACGTGTTCCTTCAGGGAATATGAGTAAAACATTGCCCTCATCAAGGCGCTCTGAGCAGTCGCTGATCAGGTTGTCTGGATCACGATTAGGGATATATCCTGCCGCTTTAACAATGCCCTTTATAAAAGGGTTATTCCACAATGCCGCTTTAACTAAACAATCACATTGTGGCATGCGTGATGCGATAAGCACGTAGTCAATCAAACTTGGGTGGTTAGCCACCACTAAGCAGTTGCGGTCTTGGCGCAGAATATCTTCGCCAATGAATTCGTAATCAATTGCGCCCGTAAATTTCATGGTGCGACAGAAAAAAGCAAAGGTGCGTTGAATAATGGCCTGAACGCGCATTTCTCGTTGTTGTTGGTTACGCGCCGACAATGTCATGATAGGAAAGGCAATAAACGTTAATGCAAGCGCACCGATGCCAAATAGCGAAAAGCAAAACCCCGTCGCAAATATACGCCAATAACGGTTAAGTTCGGCTTTTATGGGTACGGTGCGCGCCATTTACTTATCTTCTCCGTTTGCTGCGAGCCAATTCCATTGGTTGCGCTGCGAGTCAATTGACCATTGCGAGTCGTTTAATTGGAGATGAGACACCAAAGTAAGCGCATGCGGCAAGGGGTACTGAACCTGTTCACTGCGGTTAGCTGTCCAACTGAGCTGGAAATCTGCACCTTGAGTCAGCAGCATGGCAACAGCGTAACCATGAAACGTTTCCTGAGTGAAGCCACGGTAAACGTCTGGTACGGGCTGATCAAAATCGACCACTAACACTTGGTGTGATGGATGTTGTGCCAAATAACTATTTGCTTCGATAAGCGCAGAAGGGAAGGTGTTTTCACCTGCACTTAATGACGATACTGGAATCGCCTGTTTGGTTAAAATGGTGTACAAGCCTGCCGCCGTATTATGGACGGATTGCGAGAAAGCCGTTGGTGAAGCGTCGTGCCCAGCCAGGATGTCTTGTAAAAGTTGAACAGTGCGAGTCAGCTCACCATGGCGACTGGAAAAGATAATATAATCAACTTCTTGTTCTTTGCTGATAGCAATGGCTGATTGCACTGCCATTTTGCTTAGCTGACTCATGCGCCGACGTGCCATCGGTGGAATAAGATCGTGTGGCACTGTTGCCGTTGGCATTAGCCATTCGTGATCGTTTTCCGCCCAATACAGCCATTCTGCATCGGATGTTAAGCCAGCAGATAACGGCATCAGCTTTTTTATGTTGAAAGATATGTTATTCATTTTCAATCGTTTACTTAAATTTTACGAAACAAGATGCATTATTAAAGATAATAAAACTACTAGCGATTTTCCGTTCAGGATATATGATTGCTGACTAATAAATCAATGTTCTATTACAACTAAGTCGATTAAGGAACTCTCATGAAACTCATCAAAGGGCTTATTATTGCTGCTGTGCTAACAGGCGTTGTTGGCTGTAGTCGTACACATCCAGTTCTTAATGTTGATAACGCACCTGTATCATATAACGTAAAAGTTGAACAGGTACGAAGCGCAATATTGCAATCAGGTGCTGATCGTGGTTGGATCATGCAAGAAACCAAGCCGGGTACGATTCGTGGTGAAATTATCAAACGTACACACAAAGCAATAATTGACGTTGAGTATAATGCAAAAACATACTCAATTCATTATGTTAGCTCTGAGAATTTACAATACGAAGATGGTGAGATCCACCGTAACTATAATCGTTGGGTAAATAACTTAGATGTCGATATTAAGAAAAAGCTAGCAGCGCTAGCACTATAGTTTAATTATACTGGTCGTCATTTTATATAATAGGTCAATACATTGTTAATATTGGCCTATTTGCTACAAATATAAAGAGTATAGAT
>NZ_NOIF01000108.1 GCF_002265265.1 Photobacterium sanguinicancri | reverse complement strand
ACCTCGAGCTTCACAAGGCTTTTTGTCTTGAGCGTCATATGTGTTTAAGTGACAGGAGTAAACAAGAAATAATATTTATTTAATGTGTGCATTGAACAACCCACAAAAAAAGTAAAGGATTAAGTGAAGGCAGATTGCTCTGGGTAAATACTCACACTAGAATAAGCAGAAATCTAACATCTTAGTTATTGTAATAGTACGGCTACAAAAAAAGCACCCTATTGGGTGCCTTATTATTTTTTACTATCCCTAGTTTTGCACTAAGCAATCTTCAGCTTTAGAAATCTAAATCACCATACTCTGGGCTATCATAACGCGATCGTACTGGACGACGCTTCTTCTTTTTAGATTGTGAATCTAAGTCGATAAATTCATTATCGCCATCAAATTTACACTTAGACTTTGAGCCTTTAGAAAATTTTTGATCTAGCTTAGCCATTTTCGTTTCCTGAAAACATCCAGAGTAATTAAAGGTTAAATTGAAGATTCACAAAATACGTCAGTTTGTTTTGCGTATTATTGCCGCCTTCAATAGCATCATAATTGTCGAATATGACAGAAATACTAAACTGCCAGTAGTTTACTCAAAAAAGTACAAGAACAATAAACAGCAACGGCTATTGATGACTATTATTCTAACTACTCCGACAACTCGAAGGGTAATCTAGCACCACCCATCATGTACAATGAGTAATTTTAGTTTTACCAACAAAAATCACTCATCGAACTTTTCCTTTAAAATACTCGCTTAAACACTCTCGATAACACTGGAAAATGGCACATCAAGCATGCTCGAAATAAGCTCTGTTTTTTCGTTATCTTCACTCCACACAAGGTAAAGTTGCTGCTCCATTACTGGTGCACCGTCAACAAGATGTAGTAGCCCATCTTCAACACTTTGTGCGACAACGGGTGAAGGTAAGTAACCCATACTTGGGTTATTCAGAATATATTCCTGCGCCATTTTACTTGAATGCGTATGCAGAATAGGCGTCTTATCCAATTCAATCACACGACTGTGCTCTACAGAAAATCGTGTACCCCAATCCAAATACACCAAAGGTAAATCTTTAGCATCAGCCAAAGAACAGTTTGGTCTATGGCTTACTAACTGTAATTGGAATTCACGGACTTTCTTTACTTGCATGCTTTCAATACGTGGCGGCTCACATGTTAATGAGATATCAACGCTTTTATCAAAAAGGCGTTTCGCCATACTTTGACGAGGCACAGATTCAAGACGTAAAGCCAAGCCTGGTATTGCCGCGTAGATGCGGTTTATCCACTCAGAAATGCCGTCAAATTCCCAAAACATAGGCGATGCACCCACTGAGATTTGTGAATTTAAGCTGTCGGTTAACGCCACATCCTGTTTTGCCCTACCCCATGTTTGCAAAATTGCTTCTGCATAGGGCTGTAAACGCTCTCCAGCCGGCGTTAAATGCACGTTACCACGCTGGCGAGAAAATAAAGGATTGCCTAACTGACTCTCTAATTGACGGATACGGAAACTCACAGCGGACTGCGTTAGATACAAATTATCTGCCGCACGACCAAAGTGACGTGTTTTTGTAACCTCAAGAAATGTTTTAAGTAATTCGGTATCCACGAGCCAAATCTCATCAAAAATAAAGAAGGGAGTTTAATACGCGATAGTACACGTTAGTGTAGCAAAAGCACGATGAATATTTTTAATCGTAATCACAAAAATTCTTTGATTTACAACTTCACTTCTCTCGACGAATATCTGCGAAAAATCAGCATCAGGAACTGAATTAATGAGAAGTGAAGGTAAATTTTACGACGATAAAAATTTCCCACGCGGCTTTAATCGCTCAGGTGTTTTCACAATTTCTGAATCCACCCTGCTAGAGAATTATGGCCGAACAATGTCCCGTCTGTACTCAGGCGAAATCGAACCAATGAGTGAAATTGAACGTCAATTTGTCGCTGAAACAAGTGGCCAACTGAATGTTCAATCTGATTTTGCAAAATGTTGGGTGAAATACCTTAATCGTACCTGCAATAAAGTGAAAAGTTACACCTTATGCTCATCGGTACGTAAGCAGCAGGGCCAGTCATTCGATGATGATTCTGGCGGGGACGACCTCGATTATTAATTCAAGTTACTGATTCAGTAACCTCACTATTTCTTTACGACCAGCCACCCTGCAATCATATCTAGGGTGGCTGGTTGCTTTTTGGGCCTCTAAAAGGCCTTCTATATTCGGTAATTTGCTATGAAAATTTGTTTTGTTATGTACCCGTGGGATCGTGTTGAACCAGAAAATGACTCAACACTTCGCCTAATACATGAAGCCGCAGCTCGTGGTCACACGGTTGCTATTACAACGCCTAATAACCTTACAATGCGCGACAGCATGGCTATCGCTTTTTGTAATGTATTAAAGAACAAAGAAGTCTCTAGCAATATTCCAAGTTTTTATAAAAAAGCTGAATTTACAAAAGCACAACTGCCACTAGCTGGTTTTGACGTTATCTTCATGCGTGCAAACCCGCCACTAGACACGATGGCATTGAACTTCTTGGACTCAGTACGTGATGACACTTTCATCATGAACGATATTGATGGCCTACGTGTAGCAAACAACAAGCTATACACCGCATCACTACCTGATCCACAAAACGAATTTATTCCAGTGACTCACGTGTCTAAAAACCGCGAGTATCTAGAGCGTGTATTAGACGAAAACACTAACGATCGCATGATCCTTAAGCCTCTTAATGGCTACGGCGGTAAAGGTGTAATCCTTGTAGAGAAAAGCGCGAAATCAAGCGTGAAATCACTACTGGACTTCTACATTGGTGACGACCAGAACTATGTAATTCTACAAGATTACATCGAAGGCGCAGAACTAGGTGACGTTCGCATCATGATGCTAAACGGCGAACCTATTGGTGCTATGCGCCGTGTTCCAGCGCAAGGTGATGTACGTTCTAACATCCACGCAGGTGGTAAAGAAGTTAAGCACGTATTAACCAAGCAAGAACTGCGTCTTTGTAAGCACATCGGCCCTAAATTAGTGCGCGATGGCCTTTACTTTGTTGGCCTTGATGTTATCAACGGCAAACTGGTTGAAGTAAACGTACTAAGCCCTGGCGGCATTACACGTATTAACCGCCTGAACCGCACTAAGTTACAACGTGATGTTTTAGATTTCGTTGAAAGCGTTGTTGTAGCAAAAGAAGTGAGCATTACACGGAAGAACGAGTTCCGTAAGGTTATCGCCGATGCTACAGCTTACTGAGCAGGAGGTGCTGGATAAGATCCAGCACCTAGTTCCATTCGAAGCGCAACTTAATGACGGTAGCTTAACGATTCGCATTAGCGAATATCAGCCATACATTGCGACAGCTATTCACCATGGTCATCGCTTTCGTACCGAGTTAATGAGCAAGTGTGAATTAACCGAAGAAGAACGTTACTACGAAGAAGACCCTTTTACGGGTGACTTTATCTCTTCGTTACCGATCATTTTGCAAGGTGAAGATTCTCGTTACGAGTACGATCTTAACCGTTCAAATGATCAATGCATTTATGACCAAGCTTGGGGGAAAGACGTTTGGTCTACCCCACTGACAGATGCAGAAAAAGCAGTGTCACTTGATAAGCATGCAAAATATTATCGTATTTTGAAATGCCTTATTGAAGCGCTAGAGAATAAGTTTGGTCTTTGCTTAATTTATGATGTGCATTCATACAATTATCAGCGTATCGAAAATGAAACGCCAACCTTCAATTTAGGTACGCAGCAGATCAATAAAAAGCTGTGGCGTAAAGATATTGATGAATGTTTAAATCAACTTAACAGCGTTGAATTGCCAAATATTGTTGTTTCGGCAAAAGAAAATGATGTATTCAAAGGCATGGGTTACCAAGCTAGCTTTGTTAAACAGCATTTTAAAAAGACGTTAATTTTACCGATCGAAGTGAAGAAAATTTTCATGAACGAAGTTGGTGGCGAGAGCTTCCCACTTGTTATTGAAAAAATGAAAGAAGCAATGAAAACCGTTGTAACGGAACATGCTGCCTTCACTCTGCGTCGTAAGACCAAAGTTAAGCGCCTAACAAGCAGTACAATTCTGGCTTCTAAACTGCCAAGAGAAGTACTAAAACTGGATCGTCAGCTATATTCTATTGCTCGTGGTGTTAATACATTAAGTTACATTAACCCAACGAACTTAAAGCAAGAGAAACGTCGATTCTTACATAAGCCGTTTACGTACCAACCTACGTTTACGTATCGCCAACTGGATCTTGATCCATACAAGTTCCGTGAGCAGCTATATCGCTTGCCCGTTGAAGATATTCGTGATGCTGACATTCAAAAAATGTACCGCAAAACGATTGATCAACTTGCTGTGCGTATCGATTTGCTAACGAGCATTGGTACTGATGAGTTTTTGTATAACTCATTACGTTACTATGGGCAACCAGATGACCGCGATATCGCCAACGCGAAGTTCATTCTTCATGCTTGTGAATATCAAGAAAAAGAGCCAGCAACACTTAACGCAAATGATGCCATTGCAGCTTTTAAAGCGGCAGCAGCGGATTACGGCCTAAAGTGTAACGTGGTGAGCTCTAAAACCCTGATTGCAAGGGCGATGGTTAGCGGTCGTAGCATTAAAGTAAACGTAAATAGTACTTTTACAGAGCGTGATTTAGATGCCCTGATTCAACACGAATTAGGCGTACACTTAGTCACCAGCGTAAATGCGGATAACCAACCGTTAAAAGTGCTTAAACTAGGTTTGCCTGGTAACACCCATACGCAAGAAGGTTTAGCGATACTTTGTGAGCACCTTTCAGGTAGCTTCCCATTGCATCGTTTAAAAACGCTAGCATTACGTGTTATCGCAGTTGATAAGATGGTTAACGGTGAAAGCTTTGGTGATACGTTCCAAGCATTAAAGCTAGATTATAAATTGTCTGATGACGATGCATTCACAATAACAGCACGCGTATACCGTGGCGGTGGCTTTACTAAAGACTTCCTCTACTTACGTGGCTTAAAAGATGCGTTGCACTGTTATCATGAGCAAGATCTAACATCACTGTTTGTCGGCAAAACAGGCTTCGAATTTAAGCCGTTGATAGAAGAGCTGATTGCTCGTGACATCTTGCAAAAACCAGCCTACATGCCAAAAGCATTAACGCTAGAAACAAAGCCAGATCCTGTGATGGACTTCTTATTGAACTCTATCCGTTAACGGTGAATATCGGCAATCTCTAGCCGTTATATCCGACAAAAAGAAAAGGCGAACTATCGCCTTTTCTTTTCATCCCCTTTAGTTATCTCTTCAATATCTATCAAATCACTCGTTTTAGTACTGAAACGCCATAAATACGCGATAGTGCCCCAAAGTATTAGCAACCTCGACTCGAAATATATATCAATAAAATCATAGCTTTAACTCGATCATTAGATTTAACATCATCATCAAATAAAAAATCACACTTAAAAGCTTGTTAAATAGCTTTACGCATAGATAATATCATCTAAATACCTGTAATCGTATTTGAGCCATTAGGCCCTGTTTCAAATATTTATTTTATCAAATGTAGGTGTAATGAAAGTACCCAAGCGATTATTGCCATTAGTTGAAGATGGTTTAGTAGATGAAGTGTTAACTCAGCTAATGAGTGGTAAAGAAGCTTCTGTCTACATAGTGCATAGTCAAGATAAGATCTGCTGCGCCAAAGTGTATAAAGAAATTGAACAACGTAGCTTTAAACAAGCTGTAACCTACCGCGAAGGTAGAAAAGTTCGTAATAGTCGCAGAGCACGTGCGATGGAAAAAGGCTCGAAATTCGGGCGTGACGAACAAGAAAAAGTATGGCAACGCGCTGAAGTAGATGCTTTGTATGCACTCTCTGATGCTGATGTACGCGTACCAACGCCGTATGGCTGTTTCCATGGTGTGTTGCTGATGGAGTTGATGACAACCGAAGACGGAAGTGTCGCTCCACGCTTGAACGACATCACGCTAACAAAAGAGCAAGCATTAAGAGATCATGACCTTATCATTAAGTATGTGACACGCATGCTGTGTGTCGGTATCGTGCATGGTGATTTATCCGAATTTAACGTACTTGTTGATGAGTCAGGTCCAATCATTATCGACCTGCCTCAAGCTGTTGATGCATCGGCCAATAACAACGCGAAATGGATGCTAGAGCGTGATGTTGCCAACATGACGAATTATTACGGTCAATACGCTCCAGAACTGCTTGAAACACAATTTGCTAAAGAAATGTGGGCATTGTACGAAGCTGGCGACCTGACGCCAACCACTGAACTGACTGGGCATTTTGAGTACAGCGATGAAGATGCTGATATTGATGGCTTAATGGCAGAGATTAATGCCGTTATGGAAGAAGCCGCGTTACGTAAAGAACGCCTTCAAGAAGAAAATGAATTAGACTAACAGACCTTAGATTTACATCCTCAGTTACTCAGTGCTGTGGGATAAATAGGTAACATGCCACCGAGCGCGTGGCATGTTGCTGCACAAATCACGTCTAAATCAATAGCAATTCAAGCGCCATTAAAACTATTGTACACCTACAAATTGCACCGCCAACAGCAACCGCTCCGACATTAGGCAATAATCTAATTACATTCAGGAAACGTTGCTGAATATAAACTTATATTCGGTCAAAATAGCCCTTCATTAACTCTTGTGATTTTTGAGAAACACGTCACAATAGCGCGAAAATTTCGTCTATTGTTCGCTAGCTTTGCGTCAGTAAATGAATAACACCAATTAAAGTCACACTTCCCCTATTACACACCATCAAGCGGCATTCCTGATCGTGGTGATAAAGTGGAAAGCCGTTTTCAAAAACTGTTATTTTGATGTCATTAGATGTTACACCTCTCTTTACATGCTCTGTGATTTTTCGCATGCATAGCATAACGCTTGCTTTCATATGACATCGTCAACATTTTATCTCATTACATTTAAGCTCGAACACATACCATGTTAAATAAAAAACTGATTATTGCTAGTTTGATCGGACTCGTCCTTACTGGTTGTAACGACAACTCAAATTCAACCACTGAGAACACGCTGACATACGCCTATGCAAAAGCAAATGGTACGCAATACCAAGGCACTGTTGAAGCAGTAAAAGACAACAAAAATATTTCTGATAACGTCGAAGTATTTAAAGGGATCAAGTACGCGGAAGCTCCGCGCTTCTCAAACGCTGAACTTTATACACCAGAGAACACACAGCAGACATCTGCTACAGAATTTGGCATGCAATGCCCACAAGGCAGTGTTGCGCGTTATGACGCGACGAAAATGTCTGAAGATTGCTTGTACTTAAATATCTGGCGTCCAACCCAAGATCATCAACAAGCCGCTATGCCGGTTTATGTTTTCATTCACGGTGGTTCATTTGAAACGGGGTCTGGCTCTAACGCAATCAATCACGGTGATGCTATCGTGGCAAACGGCGTCAAAAGCGGCAATCCCTTTATCGCTGTCACGCTAAACTACCGACTTGGTATCTTCGGATCGTTTTACCAAAACGATGACGAGAGCGGAAACTATGGCATCAAGGATCAGCGCACCGCGCTTAAATGGATTAAAAACAACATTGCTGATTTCGGCGGTGATCCAGATAATGTAACCCTCTTTGGTGAAGGTGCTGGCGCAATGGCTGTTGGTATCCACCAGCTAAACCCTATTGATGCTGAAACAAACGAAAAACTATTCCATCGTGCGATCATGCAAAGCAACCCTTATGGCATTCCTTATAAAACAAAAGACTCAGCTGAAAATTTAGCGACGTCTCTTGAAGGATTCAAGGATAAGACGTTTGGTGGGTCAGAAGCGGTATCGGTTGATTGGTCAAACTTATCGACTACAGATATTTTGAAAGTTGGTGCGCATGCCAGAAGTCCACTGATTTTAGCTAACAGCCTAGTCAACCCACTGTACATGCAACCTTATGGTGCAGGAGTGTTGCCTTTTGCACCATACAAAGAGACTCGAGGCTGGCCTTATAAATCACCAAAAGACAGCGTTGTTACAAAACAGCCTGCTGATGCGGATTTCAAAGTACCGACTGTGTTAAGTTTTAACAACGATGAAGCCAACACATTTTTGGGCTATATCGAACCATTGTTTATGGTCGATTACGATTTAGTTATTCCAATTGATTTAGGTGATGGCAATACCGTTAATTTGAAGCTTAATTTCAAGTCAGACACTTACCCGCTACTTGTTAATGTCATATTTGGTGCAGATCAACTCATCAAAAATGCTATTGACAGCCAATTCCCAGAGCAAGCAGATGCACTGAAAGTCGCTTGGGAAGGCTTAAAGTTCGCAAAGGGACTTAGTCCAAAAGCCGATCAATTGTTGGCTATCCCTCATTACCAAATGGACAAAAATGAGAGTGGCGAGATCATCGGTAAAGAAACCGTAAAACGCGCGCGTATGATGGCTAACGATGTGCTGTTTACTTGCCCTAACCGCAAAGTTGCACAACACAATGAATCGCGTCTTTATCACTATAATTACAAGTCTGATTTAACCTTCAGACCGATTGATGCCTCTTTCTTGTTGTCGATTTCATGTACAAGTGGTGTGTGCCAAGGGGACGAGTTACCTTTTGTATTCAACAAAAACTTAAACATTCGCTCTATGAAAGCAAACGCAAGCGAGCGCGATGCCTTAATGATGGACACTGTGTCTCGTGAATGGTTTAAACCAACCATGTTCGACCAATCAAATACCATCAAGGCACAAGATACAGTTTGGACAATTGATCAAAATGGCTTTAATCCTGTATCAGATTGGGACAGTACCATTAATGCTATCCCAAATGATGACGGTACCTTAAGCCAGCAAGGCCGTTGTGATTATTTAGAGCAGGCTGGACTCATCAAGTTCTAAGCATACTCTAAACTGACCTGAGCACTTCCTGAAACTCATCAAACAGGAAGTGCTCAATTCACCGCTTCGTTTAGAAAAAACATTCCACACCACCGCATAAAACCCACCTTATTCATTTATCCTTGTGCTTTTTGATAAAAACATCACAATAGACGAAACTTTTTCAATTGTGGCACGGTCATACTGTGGTTATAACTGATTGTATTTCTAATATTTAATGATTTGATATAACACCGCATCGCTGATTAATATAAGGCTAAAATGACCCCCACGCTTGTTCGACACTCCTCACCACAGATAGCTAAAGTTGCTTTAGTGCTTGTTTGGGTGGTAATAACGCTTTGCCTAAGTCAGCGTTCAGGGTGGGTTTCATCGTGTCCAAATGCAGCACAGTATTCCGAGCAACACCCTGCGCATTCGCCTGCTCAGAAAACGACATTGCATAAATTTATTCAAGAAACAGCAACAAAAACATCGGATGCAAATTCCTTAGTCGAATCGAGCCCTATCACGCAAAAACAGTGTGATATGAGCGATCACCTGCTTCAGATTCACGGGCAATCCCTCGAATTAGGCTTGCTTTACCTTCCCTTCATTTTCATTCTGTTAAGCTTGTTATGTACTGGCCATTCTTTTGTGCCTGCACTAACAGAGCCAATACCGTCCACTCAGAGACGCCATTTAACCTTCTGTGTATTTAGAGAATAAACACATCGAATCATCCAGATTTAATTTTTTGTGTTTATTGGAGTTATACCGTTGAAAAAAGCTATTACATCTCAAAATACGCTGTTAACCATGTTTGCAGCATTACTTTTCAGCTTGTTTGCATTTAATGCCCAAGCGAAAGACTACACCACGGGCTGGTTAACCAACCCGATGCACCCACCTGTGCAAGTACGTTTCATGCTGACTGGCCAGACCGATGAAGCAGCCAAAACTGTTGAAGGCTTGCTAGAGGTTGATCTTGAAGGTGACTGGAAGACCTACTGGCGGTCACCGGGCGAAGGTGGTGTTGCACCCAAAATTGATTGGGAAATGTCTAACAACATCAGTGATCTTGAATGGCATTGGCCAATGCCAAAACGCTATGAATTTTTAGGCGTCGAGACTTTAGGCTACAAGCATAAAGTCGTCTTCCCTATGACAGTCACTGTTGATGATTTTAGCAAACCAGTATTTCTATCTGGTAAGTTAACCATGTCATCTTGCACCAGCATTTGTGTACTGACTGACTATGAAGTCGTCATGGACTTCATTCCAAATCAACTCACACCTTCAACCGACGCGATGCACTTATACAACCAAGGTATGAGTAACGTACCTGCTGACAGTGCAAACGTTAGTATTGACCAGACAAGTTGGAACAACGACAAACAAGAGCTGTCAGTTCTGATTAGTAATACTCAGGCTTGGTCTAAACCAGACGTCTTTGTCGACAGCAGCGATATAGCACTAGAGAACGTGTCATTCAGTTCACCAAGTATAACCAAAGATAACCAGCAGTTAATTGCAACGTTTAAAGTCAGCAGTTGGTTTGGTAAACCAGACTTAACCAATAAAACGTTAAATGTGACAGTGACTGATGCAGACATGGCCGTTGAAGAACAAGCCGTTGCCGCGACATTGCCGATTACAACACAAGTTGGTTCAAGCATTTGGCAAACCATCGCTTTTGCGCTGATTGGTGGTCTTATCCTTAATATTATGCCTTGTGTACTACCTGTACTCGGTATGAAATTAAGCAGTATTATCGCAACAGATGGCATGGAACGTCGTCAAATTCGTACCCAGTTCATAGCATCTGCGGCGGGTATTTTAGTTTCGTTCTGGCTATTGGCTGGTTTCTTAACGGCATTAAAAGTATCTGGACAAGCACTGGGTTGGGGCATCCAATTCCAAAGCCCTTACTTTATCGGTGCCATGATCATCATAACAGGTGCATTTGCCGCTAACATGCTTGGTCTTTTTGAGATTAGCCTATCCAGTAACACCAATACTTGGTTAGCCACCCGTGGTGATAACTCCCACCTTGGTCACTTTGTTCAAGGTATGTTTGCGACCTTACTTGCAACGCCTTGTAGTGCGCCATTCTTAGGCACTGCCGTTGCTTATGCGCTTGGCGCTGACATTGTAACCTTGTTTGCCATCTTCACCGCGCTGGCGATTGGCATGGCAGCACCATGGTTGTTAATCGCCCTATTCCCTCAGCTTGCGTCTAAGTTACCTAAACCGGGAAATTGGATGAACGGCGTTAAAACCTTATTTGGTTTAATGATGTTAGCCACCAGCCTATGGCTGCTCAGCTTAATGACCAGCTTTGTGAGTACGGGCACTGTAGTTGGTTTCGCCGTTACCTCGCTTATCCTTTTATTGTGGCGTCTAGGCCAAGTAAAAGGCCGTAAGAGCGTTGTCATTACCCTTGCTGTTATCTTACTAGGTGGAGCAAGCAGTCTATTTATCGGTAGTCTAACGGCTGATAAATGGTCAACACCATTGCCTGCCGATCATGTTTGGCAGCCGCTAAAAAGTGAAGAGATAAGCCAAGCTGTGGCACAAGGAAAGACTGTCTTTGTTGACGTTACTGCAGATTGGTGTATTACCTGTAAAGCCAACAAAATTGGTGTAATGCTACAGAACCCTGTGTACGACAAGCTTGACCAAGACAACATTGTGTTGATGCGTGGCGACTGGACGACACCGTCTGACTATGTCACTGGATTCTTACAATCTTACGGACGCTTCGGTGTGCCTTTTAACATTGTTTATGGTCCTAATGCACCAGAAGGTATCGCATTACCCGTTATTCTGACGAGTGCCGATGTCATGGGGGCTATTACTGAAGCCGAAGGCAAAAGCACTTCGAACAATAAGGGCTAAGCGTATGCCAGAAAATACGAACGCTAAGAAATCGCAGGCGAAAGAATCAAAAGCGACTCAAGGCTCAAGGGTTAAAAAGTGGGCCAAAGAAGGCTTAACCCTGCTGCTTATTATGCTGGTTGTAAGCACGGCGATGGATTGGTGGCGTAACCAATCTATTCCACAAAATACGCTGGCACCCAAGGTATATACCGCCATCAACGGTGAGCAATACGATCCTGTATCACTCAGCTATGAGAAGCCGGTTTTACTGTATTTTTGGACGACATGGTGTGGCGTCTGTAAATTTGTGAGCCCAACTGTCGATTGGATGAATGGTGATTACACTGTCATTTCAGTTGCGATGACATCAGGTGAGAACGATAGGCTGAATGCCTACATGAATTACCATGAGTATGACTTTCCTGTCGTGAATGACCAATCCGGACAGCTAGGCCGTACTTGGGGCATTTCAGCAACACCGACAATCATGATTCTTCGCGATGGTAAAATAGCCTCTGCCACCACAGGTATTTCCACCCCACCCGGCATTTTGGCTCGAATGATGTTAGCCAAATAAACGGCGCTTCGTTCAAATCCATATTGATAACAAATCAGTAGTGGCAATATAGCAATAAACAAAAACACCCTTGAGCCTAGCATCTCAAGGGTGTTTTTTTAGCTTTCTAGAACGTGGTTAGACGTATTTAATGAGTCACGCTTAGCGGAATTTGTAATCGCTATGGCAAGCTTTACAGTTTTTAGCTGCAACACCAAAAGCTTTCTTCGTCGCTCGCTCATCACCTTGAGATGCAACTTGCGCAAGTTGAGTCAGATCAGTTTGAAACTTGTTTAGCTTAACGGTAAAGCCGTCCCAATCATTCCAAATTTCAGGCTTAGCTTTGGTGTCACCTTTATCAGACCCATCAACACTGAACGCCTCTCCTGGCATCAAGGCGAGAGTCGAAATATATTGTGCTCGTTTGCTGAATACTTCTTGATTCCAGTCTTTACGACCTTTTACCATATCCGCCATATCACCAAAGTTTGCCGCAATCATAGAGAATGCTGCTTGGCGATAATGAATGGCGTCTTCAGGCTTTTCAAAAGGAGATGCTGACACACTGGTTGCTAGCAGCGTAAGGCTAGCCATCATCATTTTTACTTTCATCGCTTCTTCCATGTTTTTATAGTTAAACGAGCCATATTCAACTCGATGAAGTGATCTTATCAAGCCTCTCAATTTAGTAAACGGTTTTTACATGAAACTTACATTGATTTACAACTAAACACCGAAAGGTTCACATTGTGGTTTGTCACTTGATACTCTGAACTTAGTTACACAGTTCGTCTTAATCAAAAACTGAGATCGTACGACGATTGTCCGTTAGTTTGCTTCTCAAACAGCATACTTAGCTAAAGGCTATAAACTTCGCTAAAAGCAATAAAACCATTACAATGCCACCCGTTATTATCTTTTGATGCAGGCTCTTCCCTTGAAACTCAGTAAGCGATTAAGAAAAATTGAACAAATGGTCACATCTGATTACAGCCATATTTGGGACTGCTGCTGTGATCATGGTTTCTTGGGCGCGGCTTTACTGTCTCGACAAGCGGCAAAGAATATTCATTTTGTCGATATTGTGCCTGAACTCATGTCTGAATTAGAAAGTAAGCTACAACGCTTCTATTCTAATTCAGAATCACATTGGTACACCCACTGCCTCGATGTTGCAGCGCTACCTTTACTACAACATGAGGGAAAACAGCTCATTATTATCGCTGGAGTCGGTGGTGATTTGATGATCCAGTTCATTGAAGCTATTCATCAAAGACATCCAAAGTTATGTGTCGACTTTCTACTATGCCCAGTTCATCATCAATTTGCCCTACGCCAGAAACTGAACGAGCTAAATTTCAGTCTACAAGATGAAGTACTGGTTGAAGACAACCAACGCTTTTATGAAGCCATTCTTGTCTCATCTGCACCCGATGAAAACGCGCCTATTACACTTGTTGGCGATAAGATTTGGCAATCAAATTCAGACAAGCAAACTGACATAAACAAAAAGTACCTGACAAAAACGCTCGACCATTATCAGCGAATTCAGCAAGGCAATACCAGTGATGTCAGCCACATCATTGATGCTTATCGTGCCATAACGCTTTAATTCCGTGCATTTGTAGCGGATGACAAGAAACTATAGCGGCGTTATCGATCACTTCATTTACTAATTGCGATAAAATAAAATAACTATAAAAACATAGAGCAAAGTCATGCACGGAACGTTAAGTAAAATGAAGTCGAGCTTGTGCCCTGAAAGCAGCACAGTCGACTACCAACTCCCAGTGGGCGAATCCCTACTCGCTTTAAACCCATTAATCGGTAAACCACTAAAAATGACCTTCACAGGTAATATATTCTGTGATGCTTGTGGAAAGAAAACTAAGAAGAGTTACTCGCAAGGCCACTGTTTTCCTTGTATGAAGAAACTTGCGCGCTGCGACATGTGTATTATGAAGCCAGAAACCTGCCACTACGATGCAGGTACATGCCGTGAACCAGAATGGGGGGATAGCTTCTGCATGGTGCCGCATTATGTCTACTTATCGAATACGTCTGGTTTAAAAGTCGGCATCACTCGTCATACTCAGCTTCCTACTCGCTGGATTGATCAAGGTGCAACCCAGGCCTTGCCTATCTTTAAGGTAAAAACACGTAAACTGTCGGGACTTGTCGAAATTGCATTAGCCCAACTTGTTGCCGATAAAACCAATTGGCGCGCAATGTTAAAAGGCGATAATAAAGACATTGATCTAGTGGCAGAAGCAAAGCGTTTGATCCCAGAGATTGAAGCGAAACTTGAAGAACTGACAGGGACCTTCGGCAGCGATGCTATTGAACGCTTAGATGAAGACCTGGTTAACATTAGTTACCCTGTCACTCAACATCCAACCAAAATCAGCTCGCATAACTTCGATAAAGAACCTGTAGTAGAAGGCACCTTGCTGGGCATTAAAGGTCAGTACTTAATGTTTGATACTGGTGTGATCAACATCCGTAAATTCACTAGCTACGAAATTACCATCGACGCTTAATCAGATAAGTTATCTATCGCGGCTTTACTTAAGCCGCTTTATTTAAGCTGTTCAATTGAGAAGGCACAAACATGAAAGGTGAAGTGCAGAACGCAGAGGCCTGCGCTGACTAAATACCTGCACTTCACAGGGGGGAGGTTTACGAGCAATATTTACCTAGAATCACTCGCAATATGATTAAAGAAAAGGTCAAGACATTGAGAGTGAAAGCTTCATTTGATGAGCTACTTTATCAACTTTACCAAGGCCAATAATAACCTGAAGACCATTTTTACCCAGTGGAACAACACCCGCAGCACCTAGCGCTAACAAAGCTTTTCTATCGGCTAAATCGGAATCTTTAACCGTCAAGCGTAAACGTGTAATACAGTTATCGACCTCTATGATATTTTGCTTACCACCGATAGCTTCAATATAACTCACTGTTAGACCTTCAATATCTTCTTCCTGCTCTGTTTCATTCATATCTTCACCACGACCCGGTGTTTTAAGATCGAATTTAACAATCGCAAATTTAAATACGCTGTAGTAAAGCCCAAAGAATACAATGCCTTGTGGAATCAACATGTACCACTTCGTTGCTAATGGATTCTGACTAGAGAGCACAAAGTCTACGAAACCTGCCGAAAAACCAAAACCCGCCATCCATTCCATACTTGCAGCAATGTACAGCGAGATCCCCGTTAGCACGGCATGAATCAGATAGAGTACAGGGGCAAGAAACATGAAGCTAAACTCTAATGGTTCTGTGATACCCGTAAAAAACGACGCCATCGCAGCAGCTAACATGATTGAGAATACTTTATTCTTGTTTACGGCGTCAGAACACTGGTACATCGCTAAGGCCGCGCCAGGTAGGCCAAACATCATGATAGGGAAGAAACCTGCCTGATACATGCCTGTTTGACCCGGAATACCAGTTCCATTTGCTATGGATTGTGCACCGCCCAAGAAATTAGGTATATCGTTAATACCCACCACATCAAACCAAAAGACTGGGTATAACGCGTGGTGCATACCCACAGTCAGCATTAGGCGGTTAAAGAAACCAAACAGCCCTGCACCAACAGCGCCAAGGCCTTGTAACTGAGTGCCAAAAATAATTAATGCATCATACACAACAGGCCAAACATACATGAAAACAAAAGCCAATATCATGCCCGCGATTGACGTTAAGATAGGAACTAATCGCTTACCACTGAAGAAGGCCAACGCTTTAGGTAGCTCAACACCAGAGTAACGGTTATAGATCTCGGCAGACACGATACCCACCAAAATACCAATAAACTGGTTGTTAATTTTATCGAATGCAGCGGGAACAGAATCCGCACCAACACCCAAGAGTTGCGCGACATTTCCTGGTGATAGTAAGGTCGTTAATACCATAAAACAGATGAAACCAGCTAATGCAGCTGAACCGTTTTTATCTTTACTTAAACCAAAAGAGACCCCGATAGCAAAGAGGACTGCCATGTTATCTATAATCGCAGAACCAGACTTAATCAAGAAAGCGGCAAGTACACTTTCAGCCCCCCAACCAACAGGGTCGATCCAGTAACCTATCCCCATCAGTATTGCCGCGGCGGGTAGCGTCGCGACAGGCACCATCAGTGCCTTACCTACCTTTTGCATATAACCCAATATATTCATTTTTGAACCCCAGATTTATAGATGTATCTTATAAACATGTCCGAGCCCACCAGAAGGA
>NZ_NOIF01000107.1 GCF_002265265.1 Photobacterium sanguinicancri | reverse complement strand
TTAATTCTATTTGTTAAATATAAATCTTAACAATCTAATAATTAGTCAGCAATAATAAGAAGTTGCTGTTGATTCTATTTTTATTATTATTGATTCAGTGGTGAAGCGACCGTTAAGTTCATGCGTTGACTTTTGTTGCGATAAAAAGAAAAAGCGATGCTTAAGCTGTGATCTAACTCTCATGTAAGAGGGTGAGTTGTTCTATGTTAGCTAAATGAGCATTTCACTCTGTGGTAAAACGATGTTGAGAAAAGGACCAATACCGCCTGACAATTTGTATTGTATGAACGGTATTGGAAGAGAGGGCGTAAGGAGGTTAGCCTCCCCAACTCTTACTTGATGATTTACTGCTGCTCCAGCCAGATTTTGCCGATACGCTTGAACCAAACCCACCGCGGGAAATAGTACGACTGGTGGTCGCTTTAGGTTTCATCTGATCTTTACCGACTCGTACCGTTGTTTTGCGGTATGAACTGCGGCCGTAATCGTAACCATCTGCTGTGGTCCAGCGATCGTAGAATACGCTGCCTGGGTAGTAAGAACGGAACATTGGCTGAGAATAATAGCCGCGGTTATTGTCCATCATACGGGCAAACATGAACCCAGCCATCGCTGGCATAAACCAGTTATTACCCGGCGATTGCATACAACCATTAGAACCAAACTCTGATACACAATCGTTCATGGATTGGTATTTAGGTGCAGTACGCGATGCCTCATCTAAGGCAAACTGATACGCGGATTGGCACTGCTCGGTATAGCTTGGATTGTCATTAACACAATCGTCTAGTGAGTGGTAAATTTCAGCTTCGGTACTGTTATCGCTACAACCTGTCAGCGCAACACCCGCAAACACCGCAGTTAGCGGTGTAATCATGTACGGACGCCAGTTTTTACGCATACTGGCGAGGACGACTCGTTCACTTCGTTTCATCGCCTGTCTCCTAGTACGTCATGCATGCAGCATTAAGAAGGCCTACCGACACCGATGTTGCAGCCATCAGAATACCTGCTGGGATTTCACCAGCCTCAATGCGTTCAACGATTTTAGGCATAAAACCAAAGCGTACGATGACAAAAGCAATCAGCTGTGCAGCCAGTGCCACTAAGCCCCAAATTGCAAAATCGATGAGGTTAACTGAATTAGAAGCAGCCCCTGCAACAGCAAGGCTGTAACCTAAAATAGAACCTGATAAAGCAATAGCAGCAGCGGTATTTTTGTCTTCTTTAACTAATTTCCACTCGTCATACGGTGTGCAACGAACATAGACAAACTTGAACAGCATCAAGAAGACTAATGACAGCGAAAAGTACAGTAGAAATGCGCCAAGACCGGCAAGTGATTGACTCAAAACATCCATGATAAATCCTATAACTATCTTATGTAAATTAACCGATTAAGGTGAAATCTGTCGGCGTGAGGTTAAAGCCAGTACTGGTCACAAGGCTCCATTCTGCACGGTTCTTGATGATCTTTTCTTCACCTGCAATCATGAGTGATTCATATTGCTCACTGGCGGCTTCACGTTCATAAACCATAACAAACTGGTCGGTTTCTGCTGTGGTGCCGTCAAGAAGGTAGGTTTTTTCTGTCATAGCGACAGGGCGCTCGTTTTCCCACACTTTTTCAAAATCGTACCCTTCAAGCTGTTTACTTGGCTGTACTATTTGATTATCAAGGGCATCTTGCCACTGGGTTTGCGAGTCTATTGGCTTAGTATGGTAGAAGTAGTACAGCTTCACTTCGCTGACATCTGCATCAGAGGGACCATGCTGTAATACTTGTACAAAGCCATCGTCGTCGGTGTAGTAACGTAATAAACGTGTTTGCTCGTCTAAATTGACTTCACCAACGGCTTGAATAAGGTGCGTACGTGCCGCGCCTTCAATGATTAAATCGGGTTCGATAAGCTTGAGTTTCAAATCATCAAGTTCAAAGGCACCACCAAGGCGCAAACCGAGTACTTCAGGCACCTCTATTTTTGGGGCTTCTGGGGCCATTTTCTTTTTCAGCCAATCAAACATCATGCTCTCCTAGTTTATGCCAGTGAAACGAATCAACACGTTCATCTGCGATATAAAACAGTTTTGCATCGGCAGTGACTGCTTTATTTAGCGGAGGATTGAGCTCCACGCCATCACCGCTGTCAATGGCGATTAGAATTGCATCATGCTGTTTTTTAAATAAAGAGAACAATGGCGCTATGGTTGTTTCAGCTTTGTCGCTTGGGAAATTCACCGAATACTGGGTCATCCCTTTGTTGGTGCTGAGTAACTCATGGTGCAATTCGCTAGAGCCAGGATCGACCGCCGCTTTAGCGAGCATTTCAACGGATACCGATGGAATGCACTCGGCATTAGGGCAGTGTTGTTTCAGAAGGTCACTCAAGGCTTCATCATTGAAGTAAGCCAATAAATGCGCTGTTGGGTTTTGATTGGCGCAATAGAGTGAGGCAGATAGGGTGACATCATCTTCTGGGTTATCAATGATGATGCAATCAGCATCAGCGACACCTGCGCGTGCCATGCCAGCGTGATCGGTAAAGCTGACGACACGGACAAATTCAATTTTTCCTGGTAATGGGTTTTCCATTTCAGGGCGAACACACAGTACGATATCGCGACGGCCTTGTTCTTCATGCAATAGCATGTTGATTAGGCTTAATGTGCGTTGTTCATTCCAACCAAGCACCAGAATGTGTTTATTCACTTTTAAACTCCGTTTTCCCATTAACCCGCCTTTCCAGTAGTGGATCAGCAAGCTCGCGATACGGCTAACGCCGATGGCAAAAAGACCAAGGCCACCGGGAATAACAAATAGGGCCACCGCCCATTTACCAAGATCGGTCGTTGGCGACATATCGCCATAGCCGACGGTTGAGGCGGTAACAAAGAGGTAGTAGATGAAATCAGTCAATGAGTGCGTAAGTGCTTGCTCACCAGCCAAACGCAGTAATAGCCAGCTAATTGCGGCATATATTACCGATGACAGTAGTAAGTTTCGCCCACTTAATTGACCAAACTGGGTTAACATCCAGCGACGTAAGAGTAACCACATCGACATCTACAACCTCCTATTCACACGGTAAGTGGTTATTTACCTAAGATACGTGCTAGTTCATCTTCTGCTGATTGCGTGCCGCCCGGAGTAATACCGGCTTCAGCCAATTTTTTATCAAGGCTGCTGCCTGATTGTTCTTCTGCCATTTCCGCAGCCGCTTCAAGTTGTGCTGATTTTTCAGCTTGGCGACGTTTAATACGGTCTAATGATTCAACAGCAGTATGCATTTTTGCATTCGCGCCCACGTTAGTCGCAGATACGGCACTTTGTGCTTTTTGTACTGCTTCATTTGCTTTAACGACATCGACTTGCTGCTCAAGTTGACGCAGTTTGTCTTTGGCTTGGGCAATGTTTGTGCGCATGCTTTGCTCTGATTGCGTGAACTGATCTAAGTAAGTCTGTTCTGCTTGCTGCTCGTTACGCAATGTTGCCACTTTTTGTGCGCACTCTAGGGCAAGATCTTGCTGACCTTTATCCATAGCTCCGCGGGCGTGTGTTTCGTATTCATTAATGCCTTGTTCGAAGCTAGCCACTTTTTGCGATGACATCTTGCGTTTAGCAACAATTTTCACCAACGCTTCATCTGAGCGGCGGAGTTCTAATTTTGCTTCACGGATTTCTTGATCAAGAATACGTAATGCTTGATTGTCTGCTACAGCTTCAGCTGCTTCGTTTGCGCCGCCTTTAAGGGCTGTAACTAGTTTTTTCCAAACACTCATGCTGCATTCTCCGCTAGGTGATCTTGGTAAAGCTCAATGAAAGCTTCAACATTTCGGTATAGGGTCGCGACTTCAATAACGACACTCTCAGCTTTTGATTGTGAAGATAATGAACCAAACGCGACGTAGTAGCTTTCACCATCAAGATCGCTTAGACCGATAGTTGATAGTGGGAACATCTTATGAGTGCGAAGAACAAATTCGTTCAATGCACTGACGTCTTTTACTTGTTGTTGTGAAAACAACAGTACTTCAACCAAAATCTGCTCACCTGCAACGGCAAGATATGCTTCGATTTGGTCTTCATTTTTGATTATTAGTGTCTGCTCGGAAGCTTCAACTTGCCAGCCGTCATGTGCGCTAAGTAACGATTGAAGTTCAGGTAGTTGCCACGTCATTGTGAGCCCCTTTATTTAGTGTGTTTAACATAGTCAATGAATGTATCAATTACGATTCGTTGTAATGTGTGTTAGATCCAACTAGATGGAAAACGTTCAATTTACTTTGTATCAAACGGTATAAAGCAAGGCAAAAAGTGCTCGTATATTATGACGTTATATCCATGATATAGCTGCAAGTTTAAACAGATATCTGATGAATTGTGAAGAGATTAGGCTTTTTTGTGTAACAAGTCGTCAAAAAATAGGCACATCATGCCGAGGTGGCGCCACAGAGGATGTATGACGGGAGGGATTAATGAACATTTATGGTGCAACTAAGCCCCTATCCGAAGCAGCGTCAGAACTCAGGAGCCATGCCTGATAGCTAATTCATTGAAAGTTAAATAGAAAAATATCTGGCATGATGAATGCTATTTATTTAAGGCAAACCGGGAAAAATAACAGCACATTTAGATACGTTTGGGCCAATAGAGCGGCCTATGCATAGGCATTGACGCCTGTCCCTTTGAGGGGCAGGCGTTTTTTTATGCCGTTTAAGGTAAACAACGCAGTCTTCTAATGGTAGGGAGAAACATGCAATCACAAAACATTCAATCAGCGTGTCCATACTGTGGTGTGGGGTGTGGGGTCAAAATTTGCGATGGCAAAATAGAAGGGGATGCTAGTCACCCTGCAAACCAAGGGGCATTGTGCGTAAAAGGAACAGCATTAGCGGATAGCCTCAGTATGCCATCACGCTTACTGTACCCAAAGGTATCTCAGCAAGAAGTGAGCTGGGACACTGCAACATCGGTGATTAGCGATAAGATCCAACAAATCCTTGTGGAATCAGGCCCCGAAGCGATTGGGATGTATGTTTCAGGACAGTTGCTGACAGAAGACTATTATGTCGCCAACAAACTAATGAAGGGGTTTATTGGTAGCGCTAATATCGATACCAACTCGAGGTTGTGTATGTCTTCCGCTGTTGTCGCACATATACGTGCATTCGGCGAAGATGTGGTCCCAGTGACTTATGAAGACATTGATGATACCGACTTAATCGTAATAGTTGGTGCTAACACGGCTTGGACGCACCCAGTGGTGTTTCGACGTATTCAACAAGCGAGAGAAAAGAACCCAAATGTAAAACTGGTCGTGATTGATCCGCGTAAAACGGTTACCGCAGAGCAGGCTGATTTGTTTTTACAGATTGGAAACGATGGTGATGTAACACTATTTAATGGCCTGATTCGCTATATGGTCGATCATGGCGCTATTGATCATCGTTTTGTTAAGGCGCATACCAATGGTGCCGATGAGCTATTGCAAGTTGTTCAGGGACCTGATTTTTTGATTGCAAACATCGCCCGACAGTTAGGTGTTGATGATCAAGCCCTGACTACTTTTTACCGGTGGTTTTCAGCAAGCCCAACAGCGATCACTGTGTTTTGCCAAGGGATTAATCAGGCCGAAGACGGTGCAGATAAAGGCAATGCAATTATAAATTGTCACTTGCTCAGTGGCAAAATAGGGAAGCAAGGTGCTGGCCCATTTTCGATAACTGGGCAGCCAAATGCAATGGGAGGTCGAGAGGTCGGTGGCCTTGCTAACCAGTTAGCTGTTCATCGTGGTTTTGACCCAGATACGCTCAGTTATGTCCGCCAAGCGTGGCAAGCTCCAAATCTCGCACAAAAAGCGGGCTTGAAAGCCGTTGATTTATTTGATGCTGTGGCCCGTGGTGATATTCGTTTTTTATGGATTATTGCCACTAATCCTGCGGTATCTCTACCCAATAGTGCCCGTGTAAGAGCGGCATTAGCACAATGTGAATGTGTCGTGGTATCTGACATCTGTGCGAATACCGACACCGCTTACTATGCCGATATTTTACTCCCTGCTGCTGGCTGGGGGGAAAAATCGGGAATGGTCACCAATTCCGAGCGTTGCATGACACGCCAACGTGCATTTATGCCCCCCCCCGGTGCTGCAAAACCAGATTGGCAGATCCTTGCAGATGTTGGACGTAAGTTAGGTTATGAGGAAGCATTTTCGTTTACCTCGGAAGCGGATATTTTCAGAGAATATGCTGCGCTAACGGCGATTAATAAAAAGACGCGTTTTAAGCTTGATCTATCGGCCTTAGCGACGATATCGGATGATGATTATGCCAAGTGGCGACCGACGCGTTGGCCATTAGACCAGGGAGTGACAGACCCCCAACCTCTTTATCACGACGGTGTTTTTGCGACCTCAAATGCTAAAGCCAACCTTGTAGTGCCTGCTCAATTACAATCTTATCAGTTACAGCCTCATCAGTTACAGCCTGTGCCTTCTCATACAGAACAACATGATTTACCCCGTTGGTGGCTTAATACTGGTCGCCAGCGTGATCAGTGGCACACCATGACGCGTACTGGCCATATTACGGCATTGGCACAATCTGAGGCTGAACCCACGGTTTACATGCATCCATTGAGTGTGCAACAAGCAGGCTTAACGGTTGGGCAGCTAGTGGTTCTGCGCGCACCAAGCTCATTTCCCCTGAAATCGACGTTATCTGTGCACCGGTCTTCAGTGGAGCCAACGGTTTTATCGGATATCGCTTATTTACCTGACTCTGCTTGTTCACCTAGTATCCCCCCTGCAATTATCGTGCGTTTACAGAGTGATGAAGGGTTGCGTCGCGATCAGGTTTTTATGTCGATGCATTGGGCGGGGGTGTTTGGTGGCCCTAATACGGTGAATCATGTTGTGGCACCTACTGTTGATACCCTCTCAGGTCAGCCTGCGTTTAAATCTAGCCAAGTGACTATCACGCCAGCACCAGACATGTTGCATGGTTTGTACCTCGGTGACCAAGAGCCCGCGCTGCCCGATATCGATTATTGTAGCTATCAAAAAAGTTGGCAAAGTGGCATTTGGCGTTTTGCTCAAAGCAAGCCTGCTGATTGCCCATCTAGCTTTAATCCTGACTCTGCAGCATTAGCGATGTGGTTAAAAACGCTTTTGGGTAATGAAAGAGTGGGTAACGAAAAAAGGGCTGATTTACCCTCTGCTCAATCTTTGTTACCAAGCGTCGCTAAACGATTAGTCATTGAGCAATCATGGGGTTATGTCGCCGTCGAACTTAATATGATGGGTGAGCACTCAGTTGTTACTGGGATCTTAGCCTTAAGTTACCATCCGATTGTGCTTGATGTTGCAACGTTCGGCGAATTGGTAGCGAAGCCATTTTCGTTGGCGCCAGTATTAACGGCGCTTAGTCATGATCGGCAATCGAGTCGGCTGATTTGCAGCTGCTTTCGTGTCACCGATCAGCAGATCATAGATGCAGTAGAAAAAGAGGGGGTGGTCAGCCTCTATCAACTACAAACGCAGTTAAAGTGCGGTACCAATTGTGGCTCTTGTCTACCTGAAGTAGAAAAACAATTCGGCCTAGTTATCGCATCGGTAACGCACAACCTGTGACCGATAGCGAGATTAAGTCATGTTCATCCAGAGTAATGGTTGGCATAAGGAGTGAGAATTTTATGGATAAGCGAATGAAAATGTCAGAGCAAGATACAGCATTTCATGATCACTTTACGCTGCACCGTGAGTATCAAGATAACCGTACTGATATATCGCAAGTGGCTGCAAAGGTAAGCATTGCAGATGAAAGTGTAGAGAGCAAAGGCTTTGTAAGCTTAGTGGGTGCAGGCCCAAGCGACCCTGATTTACTTACCGTGAAAGCATTGAGAGCCATTCAGCAGGCGGATGTCTTGGTTTACGATCGCCTCGTCAGCCAAGAGATTATTGCCTTAGCCAACCCCGATGCTGAACATTTATATGTGGGAAAGCGTTGTGGTTTTCCTAGCTTAAAACAGCATGATATTAACGCACTTTTGATCTCTAAGGCGCAACAAGGTTTGTATGTTGTGCGGTTAAAAGGGGGAGACCCGTTGATTTTTGGGCGTGGTGGTGAAGAAGGCTTAGCGCTGGTACAACATAATATCCGTTTTGAGTTTATTCCTGGCATCACTGCTGCACTCGGCTGTGCGGCCTCATCGTTTATTCCGCTGACACATCGCCAAGTATCTCGTTCTGTCACCTTTATTACCGGTCATGTGGTGACAGGATCGTTACCCGCATGGTCGATGCTAGCGAACGAAGGGCAGACGTTAGTGTTTTATATGGGGCTAGAAAAAGCAATAGAGATTGAAACGGGGTTATTACAGGCAGGTTTAGCCGCGACGACACCTGTAGCTGTGGTAACGCATGGGTGCTCGCCATTGCAGCAGGTCTATGTTGATCAGCTTGATGGCTTACAGATACTTGCACGTAAGTTGAAAGGTGAGTCGCCAGCACTACTGATAATTGGTGACGTTGTCACACTTAGGGCTGAATTAACAGCTACCATCATCGGGGCTAAATCAGAGCTGGTGGCCTGTTCTTAACCATCCCTCCCTGAATTTATCTAAGCGTGACATTCTTGCTAGCGAAAATGGCAGGTAATTTGCTTCTACTTACAGATAGTCAGCATCATAAAAAGAATAATTATGCAGGTAAGAGGGGGCGTAAATGAAGGGAAAGCAACTCATCGTCTGTAGCGATGATTTACAACAGCAAGCTGTTATTAGTGGTAGGTTGGCGGCTGATTACGACAAGGTGATAGGGTGCACTTTCCATCAACTTGATGCCTTGGTGGCTCAGTATTCACAGTGTATTTTGGTGGTGTCGTGGCGGCAACCTAGTGCTGAATTAAGCGTAATCGTTAATCATGCCGCGTCTTCACATATCCCATTATTAATTCTGCTTCGACAGCTTAATCAAAATGATATCAATCGCTTACCAGAGCCTAATGGTTATGTCATGTTACCTGCTGATAGCCAATTTGATTTATCAGCATGGGTGTTTCGAGCAGAGCAGGTTCGTCAGTGTCAACGGCAACAAGAATCAGAAATTGAGCAGCTGACGCAGAAATTAGCAGATCGTAAGTGGGTCGAGAAAGCCAAGGGATTACTCATGGCGCATCATGGTTTAGATGAAGAGAGTGCGTTTAAAGCGCTGCGAGTAGCGGCGATGAATAACAGCCAATCTCTTGCGCAAGTGGCGAGAAATATTGTTCAGACTTTGAGTGTATTAAGCGATTCTCGCTCTTAGATCTATCTAAGCCAAGGTTAGCTTTGGTGCAAGCTGCACCATTTAGAAGCGGTATTTATGGTTACGAATTTCGTATGTAGTTAAGTGTTTGATTATTAGTTATTAAAAATACAATTATCTTGGCACAAAAAATGGATTGTTTATGAAAGGTGATAAGACAAGTCGCTAAAAAATCATTAAGAGCAGCGCTTAACCCGCGCTTTTGGTAATAACATTCAGCAAAATTACGGTTTATTACGGTACTAGTACCGAGTAGTTTTCAAAAAATATGACTCGATGGTTTTCCATTGAGAACTAACCTCCCTAGCTCAACGGCGGGCATGAGAGGTTGGCAACGACGCCACTGTTTCTTCATGAAGCAGTGGCGTTTTTTGTTTGTGTTTTTTATCTCGGTATTCGTGGCTAAAAAGTTTTTTGATATAGAGGAGCAACACATGAAGCAAACAAGGATGTGGTCCCCCCCTAGGCAAGTGTCGCATTGGTTGTGCTGTATTGGTGCAGTATTTACGTTACCTGCGTATGCCGCAGTGGGAGAGCCAGAGCGTGAAGATCTGGCGTTTGGGTTTATCAAGCTAACGGATATGGCACCGTTGGCCGTTGCTTATGAAAAGGGCTTTTTCGAAGATGAGGGCCTGTATGTCACATTGGAAGCGCAAGCCAACTGGAAGGTATTGCTTGATCGGGTTATCGATGGCCAGCTGGACGGTGCACACATGCTTGCTGGGCAACCGCTAGGAGCAACGATAGGGATTGGTACTCAGGCTGAAGTCATTACGGCTTTTAGCATGGACTTAAACGGTAACGCCATTACTGTCTCGAATGATGTATGGCAAAAAATGAAGCCAAATCTGGCACTTGATGCAGATGGAAAAGTGGCGCACCCCATAGCTGCAACGGCATTAAAACCTGTGGTTGATTCTTATCTTGATGAGGGTAAAGCCTTCAATATGGGTATGGTCTTTCCTGTTTCTACTCATAATTATGAACTTCGTTATTGGTTAGCGGCTGGAGGATTACACCCTGGCTATTATGCGCCTCAAAAAGGGGACAATAGCGGTCAGATTGATGCGGATGTTTTACTGAGTGTGACACCGCCTCCTCAAATGCCCGCGACGATGGAAGCTGGCACCATTAAAGGCTATTGCGTAGGAGAACCTTGGAATCAACAAGCGGTATTTAAAGGAATTGGCGTGCCTGTTGTGACTGATTATGAGATTTGGAAAAACAATCCAGAGAAAGTGTTCGGGGTATCGAAAAGCTGGGCGGAGAAATACCCCAATACTCATATTCGCGTGATCAAAGCGATGATCCGTGCGGCGCATTGGTTAGATGCAAACAACAATGCCAACCGTGTTGAAGCGGTGAAAATTCTGGCCAAAAGTGAGTATGTTGGCGCAGATGCGGAAGTCATTGCGAACAGCATGACGGGCACATTTGAGTATGAAAAAGGCGATAAGCGTGACGTACCTGATTTCAACGTCTTCTTTCGCTATAACGCAACGTACCCCTATTACAGCGACGCGATTTGGTACTTAACGCAGATGCGCCGTTGGGGGCAAATTCCACAGCAGCAAACAGATCAATGGTACATGGATGTTGCTAGGCAAGTGTACCGCCCAGACATCTATCAACAAGCGGTTAATGCGCTGCTTGAAGATGGGGTGTTGAACGCCGCTGATTTTCCAGATTTTAACGTGGAAGATGGTTTTCGTTCACCACAAACCCATTTCATTGATGGCATCACCTACGACGGTAAACAGCCTAATGCGTACCTGAAGCAGTTTGCGATTGGCTTAAAAGATGATCACGCGATCTAAGGGACGATTATGTCGAACAATATTGCACTTTTACGTCGTATGCCTGATAGAAAAATCATGCTTAATCAATCGCGTACCTTGTTACTTCCTGTGATTGGTCTCCTTATTTTTTTATTCGTTTGGCACTTAGCCGCAAAGCAAATACAAACCTCGTTAGGTGCTTTGCCTGGTCCAACGCAAACCTACCAGCAATTCACTTATTTAGTTGACGAGCATTTTGCGCAAGCAGAAAAAGCCGACGCGTTTATGTTACGCCAAGAAAAACGTAATGCCGAAAAACTGGCGAAAAATCCCGACGCTAAAGTGAAAACTCGCCCGTATACGGGGAAGCCCACTTTCTTTGACCAAATAATCACGAGCTTAGTGACGGTGGCTTGTGGGTTTGTCTTGGCATCGGTGATTGCGATTCCGCTCGGTATCTTATTAGGTATTAATAACAGTTTATATATGGCAGTAAACCCCATTATTCAGTTACTTAAACCTATTTCACCGTTGGCGTGGCTCCCCATAGTGACCATGGTTGTCAGTGCTGTTTATGTCAGTAGTGATCCGCTTTTTCCTAAATCATTTGTCATTTCGCTGTTTACCGTTGCCATGTGTAGTTTGTGGCCCACTTTGATCAATACCGCAGTCGGTGTCGCCAATATCGATAAAGACCTGATGAATGTGAGTCGTGTCTTACAGTTATCGAACTTACAGCATGTGCGCACCATCGTTTTACCGTCTGCAACCCCGATGATGTTTACGGGATTACGTTTGTCACTAGGGATCGCATGGATGGTGCTCATTGCCGCTGAAATGTTGGCGCAAAATCCGGGCTTAGGAAAGTTTGTATGGGACGAATTTCAAAATGGCAGCTCGGCCTCTTTGGGACGGATCATGGTGGCTGTATTTGTTATCGGCTTGATAGGGCTGCTATTGGACCGCGCCATGCTCGCGCTACAAAAGAAAGTGTCGTGGAATAAACAGCAATTGCTGCGCTAGGCATGAGAGACATGAGAGACATGAGAGACATGAGTGATGTGAGCAGATAAGGACAAGTTATGACTAAAAGCATGAATACAGTGACGAATGAAAGCACTAAGGCAAGCCCGAAGATAGGCACAAGAGCGAATGTCTCTGCGAATAAAACGGCCAATAAAACGTTTTTAGAATTGACGCAGCTTGGCATGCGCTACCCTACCGCGCAAGGTGACTTTGTTGCATTGCAAAACGTCAATTTCACCATTAAGCAAGGCGAGTTCATTTCGTTAATTGGGCATTCTGGTTGTGGTAAATCAACGGTGTTGGATTTGATTGCAGGCCTGCAAATACCCACAGATGGTGGCGTCATTGTGGGTAATAAAGAAGTTTCGGGTCCAGGGCCTGATAGGGCGGTGGTGTTTCAAAATCACGCGCTACTACCTTGGTTGAATGTATATCAAAATGTGGAATTAGCATTTAAACAAGTGAACAAAGGCATGAGCAAAAAAGCCCTGCGCCCAGCGGTTATGCATTACCTCGATTTAGTGCAAATAAGCCATGCTGCCGATAAACGCCCTGATGAAATTTCAGGAGGAATGAAGCAGCGCGTTGGGATTGCTCGGGCGTTAGCCATGAAGCCCAAAGTGTTGCTCATGGATGAGCCATTTGGAGCTCTTGATGCGCTGACGCGTGCGCATTTACAAGATGCGCTAATGGCGATTCAGGCTGAGTTGAAAAACACCGTCATTATGATCACCCACGATGTTGATGAAGCGGTATTGCTATCAGATCGGATAGTGATGATGACCAACGGCCCTGCCGCCACCATAGGTGAAGTACTCGATGTTGAGATCGAAAAGCCACGTAATCGGATTGAATTGGCAAACGATGAAACGTATCAGCATCTTCGTCAGCAAGTGTTGCGTTTCTTGTATGAAAAGCAGCGCAAAGTAGAACCGATCACGTCGTCCGAAAAACAGAGAGTTGCTTAGGAGGCTATATGGATAAGGAACATTTAATTATCGTCGGGAACGGTATGGTGGGTCATCACTTAGTGCAGCAATTAGTTGAGCAAGGTGCCACCAATCAGTTTTATATTACCGTGATCGGTGAAGAGCGTTATGCCGCTTATGATCGCGTTCAGCTTTCATCGCTGTTCTCGGGTAAAGATCACAGCGACCTCATGCTGGGTGATAGCCAGTGGTATCAAGATAATAATATTGAATTGGTGCTGGGCAGTTGCGTAACCCATATTGATCGTTCGCAACAACGGGTTGAATTAGACAGTGAGGTGATCCTTGGGTATGACAAATTGGTTCTGGCGACTGGCTCGACCCCATTTGTACCGCCGATTAAAGGCTATGATCGCGAAAATTGCTTTGTTTATCGTACTTTGGATGACTTGTGCGCCATTCGTAAAGCTTGTGATGGGGCTAGAACAGGGGCCGTTATTGGTGGTGGCTTACTCGGGTTAGAAGCGGCAAATGCACTACGCTTGCTGGGGGTAAAAACCCATGTGGTTGAATTCGCGCCAAGACTAATGCCAGTGCAGCTAGATGAGGGAGCGGGTGAATTACTGGCGCAAAAAGTGACTGATCTTGGGGTATCAGTACATACATCGATGATCACTGAATCTATCTGCGACGGTGAAACCGCGAAGCATCGTTTGACCTTTAAAGGTCGCGAACCGTTAGAAGTCGATGTACTGGTTTTTTCCGCGGGGATCAGACCGCAAGATCAACTGGCAAGATTGGCTGGGCTCGATATCGGAGAGCGGGGCGGCATCGTGATTAACGATCATTGCCAAACCAATGATCCTGCCATTTTTGCCATAGGGGAGTGTGCATTGTGGCAGCAACGCATCTTTGGGTTAGTGGCGCCGGGTTATACCATGGCACGCATTGCAGCAGATAACCTATTAGGGGGGAAGAAAGCCTTCAGCGGCGCGGATATGAGTACCAAATTGAAGTTACTCGGTGTCGATGTCGCCTCCATTGGTGATGCACAAATGCAAACGGAAGGTGCACGAGAAGTCGTACTGCAAGATAACCAAATCGGTAGCTACAAAAAATTGATCACCGATGCCAAAGGTGAACGTTTATTGGGTGCCATATTGGTTGGAGATAATAGCGATTACGATGCGTTATTGCAGTGCTACCTTAATCAAATCGTCTTACCTGAACATGCTGCGCATTTATTATTTGATACTTCGATGCTATCAGGCGTTCAAAATGACGATGCCATTGTCTGTTCTTGCCATAACGTTACCCGAGGAGAGCTGGTGGCGAAAGTGCAGGCGGGTTGTCATGATATTGGAGAGCTAAAGCTATGCACTAAGGCAGGAACTGGGTGTGGTGGGTGTGGCACCATGGTAAAAACCATTCTTGATGACGAAATGGCCGCAATGGGCATGGAAGTGAGTGATCATTTGTGTGAGCACTTTGCTTATAGTCGCCAAGCTTTGTACCACCTCTGCCAAGTTGAAGGGATCCGCACCTTTGATGAATTAATGGATCAATATGGAACAGGCTTAGGGTGCGATATCTGTAAACCGACAGCCGCCTCAATTTTTGCCACATTGTGGAATGAACATGTGCTGGAATCTCACCATCAACCCCTCCAAGACTCTAACGACGCTTTTCTTGCCAATATTCAAAAAGATGGCAGTTATTCGGTTGTTCCTCGTGTACCGGGTGGTGAAATCACACCGGATAAATTGATTGTGTTAGGCGAAGTCGCACAGAAATTTGATCTTTATACCAAGATAACCGGAGGGCAGCGGGTTGATTTATTTGGTGCTCAACTGTCGCAATTACCCGCGATTTGGGAGGCCTTGATTCATGCAGGATTTGAAACTGGGCATGCTTACGGGAAATCACTACGGACAGTGAAGTCGTGCGTGGGATCGACCTGGTGTCGTTATGGTGTAGATGATTCTGTTAGCTTAGCAATAGAGCTAGAAAACCGTTACAAAGGGCTACGTTCTCCCCATAAATTGAAGTTCGCGGTCTCAGGTTGTACCCGAGAGTGCGCTGAAGCTCAAAGCAAAGATATCGGCATAATCGCAACCGAAAATGGCTGGAACCTCTATGTGGGTGGCAATGGTGGGATGCGCCCACGCCATGCGAACTTGTTTGCCTCAGATCTCGATAAAGACACATTAATTCAGTATATCGATCGCTTCTTGATGTTCTATGTCAAAACAGCGGATCGGCTACAGCGTACGTCAGTTTGGGTTGAAAGCGTAGATGGGGGATTAGCTTACCTGAAACAAGTGGTGATTGATGACGAACTCGGTATTGCGAATGAACTTGAAAGCCAGATGGCACATGTAATTGATAGTTATCAGTGTGAGTGGCAAACCACATTAAATTCAGAGGAAAAACTGGCGCGTTTCACCCAATTTGTGAATACAAAAACAGACCCTGAAATCACGACACCACAAGCGGGTTATCAACGTATTCGCGGTCAGCGTATCCCTTTGAAGGAGATTCAATAATGTGGACTAAAGTATGCCATCGTGAACAACTTATCCCTGAATCAGGTCGGGCCGCATTGGTTGAACAACAGCAACTTGCACTGTTTTATTTACCGTCAATCCAAGAACAGGTTTTTGCAGTAGGAAACTGGGATCCGATAGGAAAAGCCTTTGTGATCAGTCGGGGTATTGTCGGTGACATTGCAGGCCAGTTGTGCGTCGCTTCGCCTTTGTACAAACAACACTTTCAGCTGGCAACAGGTGAGTGTATCGAACAGCAAGGTATCCAATTACCTGTGTGGCAAACACAATGGCGCGGTGAAGAGTTGTGGATACATATGAATCAAGAATAAGCCTGAACCACACTGAACCTTATTGGTATTAATGATCTCACTTGGTTTTTTGCGTAGTTAAACATTGTGAGCGTTTTAGATAAAAAAAGCCGGACGAAAGTCCGGCAATGTAAGAAGGGATTCGGTTCTATCTCTCTTGCGAGAGGTAGAACTTTTTTATTTTTAGTATTCGCGTTGCGTTATAAAACAGAACTGACAAGAAGAAGCCAGCTCTGCTTTCGCAAATTAAGCTAGAAGCTCTTTCGCATTGTTCACTACGTTTTCAGTGGTGAAACCGAACATTTTGAATAGCTCGCCTGCAGGTGCAGATTCGCCAAATGTTGTCATACCAATGATACGACCATTTAGGCCAACATATTTGAACCAGAAGTCAGCAATACCCGCTTCTACAGCAACACGAGCAGTAACATCTGCTGGTAATACTGCTTCACGGTACGCTGCGTCTTGCTTGTCGAACACGTCTGTTGCTGGCATAGAAACTACGCGAACCTGACGACCTTCAGCCGTTAGTTGTGCTGCCGCTTCTACTGCTAGTTCAACTTCAGAACCTGTTGCGATGAAGATAAGCTCTGGTTTACCGGCACAATCTTTCAGGATGTAACCACCTTTCGCGATGTTAGCAACTTGCTCTGCATCACGTGGTTGTTGCGCTAGGTTTTGACGCGAGAAGATTAGCGATGTTGGGCCATCTTTACGTTCAATTGCCAGTTTCCAAGCAACAGCAGATTC
>NZ_NOIF01000106.1 GCF_002265265.1 Photobacterium sanguinicancri | reverse complement strand
ACTTGTAAAGGTAAAAAATATGAAGGATACATTTCACTTTTTTTTAATGGGGGCACAAAAATGGCTAGTCGAATGGCGGCTCAAAAACGAAAGGGTAATATAATCATTTTGGATGGTATCCCCAAAGCTATATGGTTAGATAAATCATTAACAAAGGAGTTACACCTTTCTCATCGTAGTAAAAGAATAAATATAATGTTTAGATCTGCCTTCTATAGAATGATTGATACATTACCAACAGAGATAGCTAACGAAATTAAACAAAGTCAAACATTCGACGGCAATATAACTATTTCAATCCATGGTTGCAGGCATTTATTCGCAGACTATTTATTGCGCCGTTTTGAAGGGGATGTTTTCAGGGCAATAAGACGGCATTTTGCACACAGTTCCAAAAATGTGATGAATTTTACGCTGGCTTATATAAGGAACAAAATCGCACCTATCGAGCGGCGGCGGTGTGAAATAGCGTATACCAAAGAGTTAATTAAAAGGATGGTCGGTGATGTCAACCACACCATGTTTACTGGTAATTCCGTTGAGTATGTCCGTAAATACTTGAATAAATTTAGCTGGAAAACACCAGAAGAATTAGATTTCCTGCTAGATGAGTGGCTCAATGATGAAGACGAAGGTTTGGAGCGCATTGTCCCCCACTCTTACGGATTCTGCTTGTTATTTAAAAACCGTATTAAACAGGCTAAATGCCTCGATAAACAAGGTGTCGCTAAAGTTGATCGTGGTGACTCCCAAACATGCGTCGGCAGTGGTTGCGCTAACCTTGGTGTCGATGCTGATAGCCACTTAGCAACATTAGAGCAGATAAAAGTCACACATGAGAACATACTGGCTTCTATTAACAACAAAGGTGGCTTAATGTCTCTGCTTAAAAGTAATAACAATATACGATTTAAACGCTCTTCAAGGACTATACAGGTAATCAATACCCTTGAAGCGCAATTAGGGATTAGTCAGGGTTAAGGGTGTATTATGCTTGTCGGATTAACTAAAAAAAAGAAAGAACACCCTTCTGAGTATTATAAACTCACAGATCTCCAAAAGGCGTTCTACGAGGTTTGCGAAGCGCAATATGATGTTTTGCTGGAGCATATCAAGGCCACAAAGAAGCCCCTGCCCGTAAGAAAGCGACAAATCAATAAGTCAGAAGTCTGCCGTTTAGTTAAACAGAAACTGGAATGGGAGAGCGATTTAAATCACTCCCATATGTCCAATCAAAACTGCCCATTTTTATTTGAATCAATTCAGAAATGGAATGATAAATTACAGAGGGCGCATAATTTATCGAAAGCAAAAGCGAACTCTGATGCAAGAGCTGTAACTAAAGAAGACCTTGAGCACCAACTACAGACTTATAAGAGTAACCAAGTGGACTTAGGTAGAGAGTTTTTAGACTATATCAAAGACTCATGCCTACTCGATGGTGAAATTGAACTGCGCAGCAAGGTTGATAAATTAACCCGGCAGGTCAACAGGCTAACTAAAGAACGGGTTCACCTCAAAGATCAGAATGACTCTATTATTGGTCAGCTCGCAGACAGGGCTAAAGACCAAGCGAAATTGAAGCAATTAAAGCTGAAGGTTATTAAACTTCAGAACCTATTAAGCGAGAACGGCATTGATTTCTCTCACCTTGAGTAACAAAAGGTATACTTTTGTTACCCTCAAGGATATGCCTTATTAGGCCGCAATATATTGTGTAACAAAAGGTCTAAAATAATTTTTGACACACATGTAAATTAAGGTCTACTGTTTTTGTTACGTGTATATTCCATACGGATAACAAATGGCTTCACAGAAAATTGGCTACATCAGAGTTAGCAGTTCAGATCAGAATCCCGAGCGGCAACTAGCTGATATCGATTTGGACAAGGTATTTACTGAACGTCGCAGTGGTAAATCCAGAGGCGATCGCCCTGTCCTTCAAGAGTGCCTTGAATATATCCGTGAAGCCGACGAACTCCACATACATTCTATCGACCGCCTAGCCCGGAATATCATTGACCTCCAAGGGTTAGTCGATGAGGTTACCGAAAAAGGTGCATCAATCCATTTCCACACTGAAAACCTGAAGTTCGATGGTTCAGACGACCCATTCAGTGAATTATCTCTGCACCTACTGGGTGCTTTCGCATCTTTTGAGCGTAAGCTGATCAATATCAGGCAACGTGAAGGTATGGATGCCGCAAAACGAGCTGGCAAGCATGTTGGCAGACCACCGACCATGACACCTAAAATGCGCCAGATAGTCTGCGAGAGGGCTTCTCAGGGCGATTTACAGATGGCTATTGCTAAAGACCTCAACATTTCCAGACAAAGCGTGTATCGAGTTCTCAAAGAATCGAAAGATGCGCTTAAGGCTGGTAAATCATGATAGTTAAAGAGAACGGTAAATCGTTAAGTGGAAAGGAAAAGGGTCAGGAATATTTCGTCCTATTTGAGACATGGTGGGACAATATTAAGTCCGATCCTGACGCCATAAAAGATGTAACTCACAATTACGGTAAGGATAACGTTACCCTAAACAAGTCTGCCCTAGGTCGTATATTCAAGTGTGATAGAAAGAAGTTCGATACTAATAGTCAAATAGTTCAGAAGATATCTGAAATTGAAGCTGAACTAAGAAGCCTGATTGCTGAAACACTGTCTGATGACAATGTACAAGATGAACCTGAACAAATAAATATAAAGTCAGACGTAAAAAAGCCTGTCCAATCAGATAATACCGAGGATGACCCTCAAGATCCTGATGATGAAGAAAATACCAATGCCATTATTGAGTATTACAAAAATGAGGTAGCTAGGCTGAATAAAGAATTACGGAGAGTAGAACAGAGAGAAATCAACCTACAAGCACGATTAGATAAGGTGAATGGTAGATTTAAACGGACTCGCCTAGTGCATAGTGCTTTGACTGAAATGGGGGTGATTATCGATGGAGAAGCTTAAAAGCCCTATCTATATACGTATATCTAGATCTTATTACAACCCAAAAACCACGCAATACGGAATTAATGGCACCCTAATCCGAGATAGCCATAAAAGGTTGAAAGTAGGCACCAAAACCCTAGTCAAAATTGAAGTCGTCGAAAATAAATTGAATATTGAGCCAAGGCGAGGTCAGTCATGGAAGTTGTTCGGGAATTATTCTAAAAATGAAATCCCTCGTAATGAAACAACTCAAAGTGTCATCAGCCTTGTAGATGACGACTCGTTGTCCATAAAAATGGTTGAATCATCCTCAAAAGAGGACTTTGCCAAATTCGTTGAAATGGATAAGGAAAACTTCAAGGGTGTTGGCGCTAAAACAGCCAAGATGTTATTCCAGAACCTTGGTAAAGAGGTTTTCACTCTATTGCGTGACGGCAGCGATGAAGCCATTGCTAAGATTTCAGAATTCACTACTCCAGTCAAAGCTCAGGCATTATTCGACGGGTATAAAAGTTACGGCACTTTAAAATACGCTGAATATTTTTCCCGTATAGGAATCCCCCCTCATCTCCAATACAGGCTATACAAGTATTTTGATGAAAAGATCATCCAAATTATAGAAAAGAACCCATATGTGTTGTGCTCCTTTGGCTTTACTTTCAGGGAGGTGGACAAGATAGCTCTGGGTGGGTTGAATATGTCTGTTACCAACGAATGTCGGCTTGTGGCGGCTGTTGGTGAGATCATGTACAAGCACTGTGAAAGCGGCGGTCACACCATGATAAATATGCCTGAGCACTATGATTCATTAGTAGAACTGCTCGATGGTGATGATGAAATGGCAGGTGAAGCCTTATGTGTAGCCCATCAATCAGAACGTTTATATTACAATGCCCCAACTGATACATTGCATCAAGCTGGCTATTTTTTGATGGAATCTGTTGTAGCTAAATGGTTTATTAATCGTGTTGAATTGGCGAGGGATGAAGTTAAATGGGAATATGACAACGTCCATTCGAAAATAATTCAAAGCCTCCCCTTTAAGGCTAACTATGAACAACAGGAAGCCATTTTAGAAAGCCTCCATTGCCCCATGGTAATAGTAACTGGAGGTGCAGGAACAGGCAAAACAACGGTAACTAAGGCTATTTTAGATGCTCATGTAGAGTTAGGTTATCAAACTCGCTGTGTAGCGTTAGCTGGCCGTGCCGCTAAAAAATTACAAGAATCATCTGGCTATCCCGCAACCACAATTCAACGGCTGCTATTAGAAGACGAAGATATTTATAACATAGAAAAACTGCTGGTAGTCATAGACGAATCCTCCATGGTTGATATTGCTACGATGTACAAGATCCTCTTAAAAATACCTGAAAATGCAAAGCTACTGATACTAGGTGATGAAGAACAATTAGCGCCAGTTGGGGCTGGACTTGTGTTGCATGAAATTATCGATAAGGAAATCACAGAAACCAAGAATATAATCAAGCACGTACAGTTAGTGGAAACAATGCGCCAAAAGGCAACAACGGGGATACCTGATTATGCTAGTTCAGTGCGAAATGACCAAATGCCTAAACAACTAACAACCGGAAATATCCTGTTCGTTGAAACCACTCGTGATTACATGATCACTGAGGCAATTAACGCTTACCGTGAATGTGATTTGGGGGCACAAATCATCGTCCCAACCCTCAAGTTAGCCCGAGCGATCAACGTTCAATGCCAACAGGAGTTTAATGGCGGCTCTCCCCAACTGTTATTACAAAACTCAGTTGGTAAATATGACCCAACAGAATTTAAGTTGTCTGACAGGGTGTTATTTACAGAGAACTATGTAAGGAAGGGTAATGATGATTTCTCGGTTGCGAATGGTACTCTTGGAACGATAAAAAGCATTGCCCCGAAAAACCCAAAACACAAAGACTGTATTGCTATTGTCGAAACTGATGAGGGTCATTTAATTGAAGTTAACCGCGAACTGTTATTTAAAATGGATCTCAGCTACGCAATCACCTTGCACAAAGCGCAAGGGACTGATTTCGAGCACACAATAGCCTTAATTACACGTAGTAGAGTTGTCGATAAATCATGGGTTTACACTGCGATTACTCGTGCCAAAACGGCACTTACACTGGTTGGCAGCAGTAAGGCCATGGCAGAAGCCATCGATAAAGGGTCACACTTTACGAAGCGACAGGTGTTCCTTAAAGAGTTGATACTAAAAGAGTATGCGAATGCCGCGTAGCGGCATAGGAGGGCGGAGAGGACGTTGAGGGGCATTTGAACGTGAATCCGCCCGGATACCCAGCGTAGCTGCTACAAGGCTGATCTGGCAGTGTTAGTGCGCAGCGCGCCCCTTGCCAAGCTGCTCTTAGGGACAGATAGAAGAAAGCCTCGTTATCCAGTAAGCGCTCCAACACTTACCATCACCTAACGAGGCTGCTCAGAACCCACACTTATGTTTACCGTAAATGTCATGTCAATTCTCATATGTCACTTAACCCATTGGTGCTGTTTCCAGTCACCATAGCTTTGCGTATTCAAGCAATAATGCGGATATCTTTGCTTATGCCTTGAAAAGTGATATCACTTTCTGCCGATACTGGCCAGTCAGTTGATAATCCGGCGAAATATATAATTGATTTGAGTCGATATTATTTTGCAATTCGGTATTTGCTCGTCCATCAAAGCTTAACAAAAGTTCGACACCGCGATTTGGCTGAGGCTGTTCTTTTCGGCCAGTATGGCTATATCTAGCTACTTCACTTTCTAACTCATAGATAACAGTCGTATCAGGTAAGTCACGCTGAATTCTATTTGCATATTTCACTAAGTTGCCTTCGGCAAAAGTGAAAAACCATGCATCTTGATTTACTGAGGCGTTGATTCTTAAAATCCGGCCAAGTACTTGTCGATAGTACATTTCAGTCCTTATATGACTCAAATAACAGCACACCTGAAGCCTAGGAATGTCTGTACCTTCTGAAACCATTCCCACACTTACAATCCACTCTGTGTTTTGTTTTCTATAACGATCAATGATCTCAGATGGCATCGAGTCTTGATAAGAAACCATTACTGAACTTTGCTCAAATTCATTTTGAAGCATTTGCACCAACTCAAGGGCATGTTCAATAGAAGAAGCGACCACTAAACCTCCTGCATCAGGATTTTGGCGTCGTAGCTCAGACAACTTTGATACACCTTGAGAAAGGATATACTTCATTGCTTCTTTTTCTAAAATGATCGATTTGTAGGCTAAATCAGAATTAGAGAAAGCATCAGTCAGGCTACTAAAGGTTTGGGCCTCTTCTTTCCTTGAAGTAACAGTGATCTTGTCATTATCGATTAGCACAATTCTTGGCTGACGGCATACACCATCGGCAACAGCCTCTTTCAAGCCATAAGTGAAATCACATTCAATTTGGTTACTATCAAGGTACCTACCTAATGTTATAGGTAATCGATCCGAACGCCATGGCGTTCCAGAGAGCCCCAATGTATACGTTGCATAATCACAGATATTAATCAGGATTTGTGCTCCCCAAGCATTGGCATTTGCAAGATGATCACCGGCACAATGATGGAGCTCATCAAAAATCACTAATACACGATATTCTTGTAATATTTGCCAAAACTCTGGAGTGAGAGTCAATAAGCTTTGGTACGTGTAAACGCCACCCAGAGCTCCTATTGAACCATTAAAACTACGGTTTAAATGACGTTCAAAAGTACGGCGAATCCCCTGCTCTACTTCTTTGGTAGGGCAGAAACATATGATGAAGTCGATTTTATCTTGCGCAACCAACTGCAAAGCCACTTCAGCTGCCATTGTAGTCTTACCCGCGGCAGGAGTAGCTAAACACATGAAGTGCTTTGAATTATTATATTTCTGCAGAACTTGTTTGACGCAAGTAGATTGCCACTGCCTTAGTTTCATCCATGCCCCCTTTGGTAGTCAGTAAGGATTGTTTTGATAGCGGTAACTTGACCTAGTAATCTTGAACATCTCTCTCGCGTTTGCATGAAGTAGATTTCTAATTGAGGTTTCAAACAAGGTAGCTTTTCATGCAAGCGTTGGTACTCCTCTGATTCAGCAATACTTGATGATAAATCTACCTGGTACTGTTGCAGCTTAGCTTGCAGAAACGAAACGACCGAACCAGCATCAGACTCTTTAGGGGCTTCATGGAGTGTGTTTTGCTCACCAGTTGAACTTAAAGACATGATTGTAGATTCTCTGAATAATTCAGTTTTAATATATGTCGTATTACGTGTTGTACTGCCTTCTTGTTTTTGTAACAGGCCTTTTTGCTGCAAGCTCGTAATCTGCCGATAGACAAATTTACGTGCTTCTTTTTGACAAGCCTGATCTCGATTATGGCTAAGATAAGCATCTCTTAGCTCAAGGACAGTGAACTTATCCATTCCTAGTTCACTCAATAACGCATAGATTTTTTCATTTATCTTAAAGACTTGCTTTTCCACAGTTACATTTACTCGCGTATTCGACTCTAAAAACTGAATTAGTAGGTATGCTACGTAGTTCACAAACTCAAAACTTAGGATTGCTAAGTATACCTGAATGATAAAAACTTAGAAAATCTAAGTTACGTAGGATTTTTATGATGACGTTTTCATGTATACGGAAAGCCCTTTGCCAACACGACTCAAAGAAGCTCGTAAGACAGCAGGCATCAGCCAAAAAGAGTTGGGAATTCGCTTGGGCATGGATCCAAGCTCTGCGAGTGGACGTATGAACCACTACGAAAAAGGCAGACACATGCCAGATATCGCAACCCTTCGTCGTATAGCCGACGAGTTGGGAGTCCCTCTTTCGTATTTTTTCTGTGATTCGGACAGTTCAGCAAAGCTAGCTTGTTTGATAGAAAAACTTTCTGAGAAAGATAAGAAAGAGCTAATTAGAAAGCTTGAGGATGATGAACAATAAACTCTGTATATTGTCGTGGGTATGTTGGCCTCCTGCAGGGCTAAGAAGGCCAGCTTTAGCGGGTTTATTGTTCCTAGGTGCCCGTTGTCGTTTGCGTCGCTAGTGAGGCTGGGTCTTGCTCTTGAGGCTCAAGCCTTTCACAGGCTTGAGGGCGAGTACCGGCTGTATCAAATGTAGTTACAGTTACTAGGAAACAAGCATCTGTTACTGCAGGTGATGTTTGTTCAATGTTCTTATCGCCATCACTAAACCAATTTGCTACGTGAATCCCTCCCCCAATCAATGCTGCACAAATGGTGAGGCTAAAAGTTAATGGCAGCTTATCTCTTAACAAGCTAAATTTTTTTTGCTCATCTATCCATTCAATTTGGTGTTGACAAAAGAACTTGTAGTGAGCATACCAGTCACTAAAGAGAATCTGTTTGCTGATATTACTGCTGTAATACTCAGATTCAATATCAGATAGCTCTTGATCAAAGGAAGAGGTATCAGTGCAAGGGGCTGACTTTACACGACAATACAGATCTCTTAACTTGTTAAAGTATTGGGTCAGCTTTATACCAGAACTCTCATATTCGCCTTTCTGTGAGTCATACATTGATATGTACAAGCTGACAATACCAAGGATGATGAACGTGGCAGATAAAAACTTAGTAGAAAGTCCATCCAAAACTAGAGCATAGATACCGAAAGCCATGGAGAAAAAGCTAATCAGCCCTGGTGTCTTACTTACAATGTCATAAGTGGCGAAATGCTTCTTTGCCCCAAAACCGACGTTATAGCCTGTTGTAGCAATATTCTTTAATAGCTCATCTTTATTCATAAAGGTCTCATTGAATTGGGACGTGAATACGGTCTTTTGCTACAACGATACCATTTTTAATGGCATAGCATTCAACGACATGCTCTCCTTTAAAACTGGTTGATTCATTACGCCTATTGTAGCCACCGTCATCCAATATCTGTCCACGTATACAGTCTTTTCTTTGAGCTTCTGCTCCTCGATTTAAAACTTTCCACTTTATCTGATAAGGATCAGGAACCTGAATTTCGGAAATGGTGAATAGTAACTTTTTATTCGCAAGGAGTGGTATTTTCTGGGCAAGCATACGTGTAAGAATATTTACTCTGTATCCATTCTGAGATACTTCGCATTCAAGAGCTAATGGGTATCGAATATCAACCGGATATCGGTCTTCGATAAACTGCTCGGTGTTAAGCCATGTGGAGTAGCTTTCGAAAGCTTCAGTAGCAGCTTTCGTGGCATTAGCTGCTGCTGGAAATGGGCGACCGTAAACTTTTTTCCACTTGTCGTGAGATGATTCACCAGCGTCAATTGCTTTAAGGCATAACTTGTATGCTTTCTCGGCCTTACGTTGGAATTGTTTTTTTACTTTGACATGCTGACCACTGCCTAATGCGGCGAAGCGATCTTGTTTTGGCAGGTCGGAGAGGTACTTAAAGAAGTCCCGGCTCATCCAATCATAGTAAAGGAAGCTCTTGTCATCATAGTAGTCTGTTGACTTCAAAAAGTTATGAGCAAGCGTATCGATAAGCAGCCCCCCCATGCCAACACCATGCTTATTTTTCCAGGCTCGGGCCATTCGGCATAAGTTACGCAAGTTGTTGTTTTTGTCTCTACTAAACTCCGTCATGGCAGCGATTTCTTCACGGGGCTTGGTGATTTTCCAACTTCCGCCGTTATAGGAATCTGGGTATTTAAAACTGCCGTCATCCTGTTCAAATACCGGCTGAACCTCAACATGAAAGTTCGTATATATAACAGTAACAACAAGTCTATCTACACAAACATCAGTTTTCGGGTATCTCGCTTTGATAGCCTCACGAACATCGCTGAGGAGTTGGTACTGCTTTCCGTTTTTGTAATCATCCCATTTTCCTTTGGGCATGATATACAACATATCTAGGTCAGAAATGCCTTTGATGGCCGTCCAACGACCATAAGATCCAACTTGGAGGCTATTGGCTTGTTTTGATTCAGTGTCGCGAAACTTCTTGTTTAGACTGCCGGTAATTTCATCGTAACGATTACTGATTTGCTCTGCGTTATCTACCTTTAAATTCTGCAGGAAATCACTAAACATATCTGTAATAGCCATATCTGCTCCTTACTTCTTGTCTTTCGGTGGATGAGGATCGTTTCCGTAACTATTGCCAGCTCGAATCTTTCCATCTCGACCGTGGATCTTTGTATCAGTCCGTTGGTTACGAGCAATTCTTTCGGCTACATCAATGGCCTCTTGTTGTGTTTTGGATACTTTTGTTGCCTTACTGTTGCCTGCACCTTTAACTGCCCATCCATCCGGATGCTTTACAACATGCTGGTTTTTTCTTGTTGCCATATGGTTACCCCACCCTTCCGATTTAACACGGTTGCAACCTCTTTTTGAGTTACTAATATGCCGCACATGAAAATCAACATATACCCATCAATTTGGATTATAAGCACAATATATGGTGTCACTGTTGTTAAATCAAGGCGACAGTGTAAGCTTTTCCTGTAATGGTTGGAGTAGTTGAATATCGTTTAGCAAGAATGGTTCAGTGACCTATTGCACTTGAAGGCAAGGAAGCTTTCAGAGCGGCTTTACATGCACTACTGTATGTACTTGAGTTCATACATAACACTAGACTAAGAATCCAAATCTCCGACATAACAGTGGACTAAGAGCCGTTTTTTGACATAACACTAGATTAAGAGACGATTTTTGACATAACACTGGATTAAGAATGTTGTGATTCAAGAGCCTGGCGGGCCCTGTTCGACTCGTGCTTGGCATCTAGTCTGATTGCGTTGAGTTCAATAAATGATTGGGCCCTGTCCTCTATCTCAGAGTTCAACTCACCCAGAGTGAGCATAGCGACTTCTTCTCCGTCAGCGTCATCAAGTGGCAATGATAGGCTCATCGCTGAAGCGGTCAACTTTGCTAATTCAGCTTTTAACTGTGAGAGCTCATCTATAGCAAACCAATTAATCATATCTGCAGCAGCGAGCAGAGCTTGCCAGTTTTCAATCGATGGCTCGTTTTGCACGTTATAGATTGCAGTATGCAGCCGGTGCTGATTGCATCGCGTCATTGATAGCTCTTCCATAAAACCTCCCACAAGAAGCGATTACATGTCGTTGTGCGGCAAAGTGTATTCAAATACGATACGTTTATACGCAAGGGGGCTTTCATCTGTGTGGCTTTACATACACTTCCCCCGCTTTCCCCATGAAAAGTGTGTTGATCCCGCGATCATTCCCCCCTGAAAAGTGTTGTCGCGATAGCTATCTACACAATTTTACATGCACCTCTTTGAGTTGAGCACAACCCATACTTTGCTTTCAATATATTGCAAATATTGTTCAATAAGTCACAAAAGTGCTTTAGGTTTTTTGCACTAAAGCACTTACTTCAGATAAGAAAAATTCAAGGCCAAAGACATCTCTATGGTTCAAGCTTCAATCACATTACTCATTAGCAATCTTTGAATAATCTATTCCTTTAACAGAAATGTATAGTTCAGGACGTTCGTCCATTATCTCGTTTGCAAGTCGTTGAAGCCAATCGACAGTCTCCTCAAGGTTCATCCTTTCTTTTGTCTCTGGATTTTCCCAATTGCGAACCTTTCTCATGGCAATAAGAAGGCAGCCAACATAGCACCGTTCATGATTCAGATAGCGACCAACAAGCTGATCTATCAATGCAACTTTTAAATCGGTGCCACTCCATTTATTACGATTATCATCGAGCTTTAGCTCAAGTGAGGCATACTTATCCATGCCGCTAGGATGTAGCCTAATATCAGTTCTCTTTTCAGAGACTACAACCGCTTCCTGCGTTGCAGTATAGGCTCCTCGACTATTCTGATTCAGCCAAAACGATATAAAGCGGCGAAGCTCAGTCTCTCCATCCACCTTTCTAAGGGTGTCAACAATACTCTGCTCATCATTGAGTAGGTGGTGTTCAAAATCATCTAAGCGATTATTTAATACTGCAAATAATGAAGCGTCATCATAGGGGAAGTAGCTCAATTCTTTATCGAACTTATTGAAAGCAGCTACACTCATGGCTTGAGGTTCTGAAATTCTAGCTGCAAGTTCTACAGCCATTTGTTTCAATCGACTCGACAGATGGCTGAATTCAGTAAGAGAGGACAACTCATACAGGACTGATATTGCGCCAACCACATGAGTTCTTGAGAGACTTTCGAGTAAATAGCTACGTGCTTGTTCAGCATAATCTCGTGCATTGGGCGTATATGTCCCTCCTTCACGAACATTATCTTCACTTGGTTTCACAATTTGGTAAGAGCGAATAACTAAGTCTCGCAAAATCGCCAGCCGACTAATAGGCTCAATGTCTTCGAATGTTGGTTGTTTACTTCGATGGCGGTCACCAAATACCGCCGAAAATAACGCAACAGCACTTTTACTTTTCTCTATACTAGAGGTATCACTTGTGAACTGCATGACCCTTTCGCAAGCCTTGTCCAAGTCAAGTAGGACTAAGAGGGCTACCCATGAGTTCCTCTCATCAGTTGTGATCAGAGCGGTATCGAAATGATTATTTATCAAACTCACAAGAGCCACTTTAGATTCTTCTGTACCATGTGCAGCAACGAGTTCAAAGGCATACTTCAAATCGCTATGGGGGCCTTTCTCCATGACTCTACCAATTGCATCAAGCCTGTTCATGATGGCATTTATAGTACTGTTCTTAATAAGTAGAGAACCATGATAAAGAGCATCATGAAAGATGGGACACTTTCCTGACTCTCTGAAGCTGTCAATTTGAGCTTGTGTTTCATAAATAAAGACTTCTTCAACAGCAGCAGTGTGAACTATTTCTAATTTAGATAGAAAATCAGCAAAACCATTTAGCTCAATTGTAGCGATTTTGACTGCTTTTACCGCCTCGTTGTAAGATAAGCTCTCTGCCCAATTTAGCTTTTCTGAGCAACATTTAACGGCAGCAAGAGCCATCAAACTATCATAAGAAAAAGTGTTCTTAGATTCCTCGCTCCGTTCGGTATATAAGGGAACATCAGCTTTTCGCCAAAAAGCTGACAATGTTGGTCGCAAAGCCTCAAGAAAATCAGTTGAGAATATTTTCTCAACAAGGCTAGAATCCCATGCCCCCCATGTTCTAATTTCCTCTGCTTGCCGTAACATCTTAAACAGGTTGTAGAGAGTATTTTCAAAATCATTATCATTTAAATGAAAGTTCTCACTACTTAAAACTTCTTCTCTCCATGACTGCCAATCATTAATTCTTTTAGCTTCATCCTCTTGATATTTTAGCTTCCGCTTTTGATTCTCAATTTCATACTTACTTGATTGCATTTGAGGCGGATTAAGCACTCTGTCAAGTACGTTGAGGTATTCATCATTATCAGATGCCTGCTCTAACATAGCCTCCGTCAATTTCGGATTTTCGCCACCTTTTATAAACTGGATAAGTTTCTGAAAGGCTGCATCTTTTTTGTTTTTAGAACCATTGTTAACAAAGGCACTCATTAACCAATCTAAATCACTGTTACCAAAAGGATATAGCACGTTGTCGTAATCAATTAAGTAATCACTGTGAATGAAGTTTTTGTCATCGTCCAATTCTTCGACAATACTCAAACAAGCCCAGTAGTAAGACTCTCTTAGTAAAGTCTCTTTAGACAACAAAAGCTGCAAATTCTTGGTTTCAGAGCTTGCGATAATGCTCGTTCGACGCTCTCCAAAATGAAAAGCGATAGCGAGACACCATGCCCATTGTTGATAATCCTCTGGGTTTGAAGGTACTGTTGCAAAACAAGAATAAATTACGGCGTCAACAAAGTGCTCGTATTTTGAGTGTGCTTGATAGACTCGGCAGTCCTCTTCGCGGTTACTCCATATGGAATGAGCAAAACTATCCCTAAGCTTGATTCGTTGCTCAACTGTTAGTGACCCTGATTTCACGGCCTCGAAAAGCTCATACCCTAACCCATGTACGTTGTTGGGAACTTCTTTTAGGGTCTGGGCAAGAGTTAAAAAATCGGCTTCCGTAATTGCTTCTGGAATAAGGTGAGATATGATGTTGCGAACCAGCTGTTCGGGCCACCCACCTTGAATCGCTGCCTCTCCAATTTTTTGCTTTTGTTCTATGCTTCCGAAATCGAGCACACTCCATGCGGCATATGATCTATGTTGATAAGGCAATTCGTCATCAAATACAGCTTCTAATGCCAAATCAGTACAATCGTGCATCGGCGTCAAGTAGATAAGTTCTAAAAGAAGCTCTCGAGTATCGTATCCAGAATAAGCTTGTTGCCATAGTTCGCGTACAGCAGGGGCTAATTCTGGTGTTGATACACGCTTTAGTTCGGGATGACCAACACCTACGCCACACCACATACTACTGTTCGCGAATTTTTCAACATATTTACAAATAAGCTCTTCGCGATACTCAATCGGCAATAATCCAGGGATACCCTGACGGAACATTAACGATGGTGCTCGAAATTTAACTTCAGAATAAATGTCGGGATACCACAGAGCCATCCAAGCCGTAATAGGCTCCATACTAGGTATGACAACTTTTTCATCTTTTATATCTGAAAATAGCAGCCCAAATAATTCTCTTGTCTTGAGTCCTTGCTCTCTCAGCTTCTTTAAACGGCAGGCAGCTAAGTATTCCTGAGTAGCTCTATGATGGAACTGAAACGCATTTACGCCCGTCGGATCGAAAAGAGGCTTTCCAAGTAGCTCTAATCGTTCTTCATAAGTCCAATCGGTGAGTATCTCACCAATATTAATAACATCAATTTTACTAGCGGAGATTTCTGAATGAATGGATCTCCGATGCATCATAAAAAGAGCCAAGGCTAGTCGCTCCGAACCTTCGAGCGCCTTTTTGTCAGTCAACGAGTTTCTTTTTTTGTCGGAGGCTTCTCGAAGTTTCTGCTTAATTCCAAATTGAAGTTGCTCTTCAAGGTTCCCTAACTTCCCTTCAGCAATAAGCTGATTCAGAGCCGAAATAATTTCGTAAGGTAAACGATAAAGGTGCCACAGTTCCTTTTCTTCCAAATAATGTTCGAACGCTTTAGCTTGATCGGGTGCATACGACCTAGCAAACTCTAAAGTTTCATGTCGAGTGAAGGGAAGCAGCGTTAGCACTTGGATAGGTTCATTTGACAACTTATCATCATGTGTCTGCTTGCGCTCATTGGATCTTTTGCGAGAAATAATGGTGATGAGTACCTTCTCACCATCTAGAATTTCTGTCTCATTCTCGTGATGACTCTCTTGAACCACTAATGAAGAAAGCGCTCCATAGTCTAGCTCCTCATTCCAGTCATTTGGTCGACATGATATATAAAACCTAGAACGAGAAAGAGCACTCCCTATGGTTTTTTTAATTTTCCTAAGTGCTTTACGAAGTGTACCTTGGCGTAATTTTAGTTCGTCTACAGCATCCAAAAAGAAGACCGCATTATCCATGGAAGCATCTTGCCAGCGTTCAAAGTCCTGCTCTTCCTCACCGGTTATTGCGTCAAGAAGATCATGATCCTGAAGCAACTCTAAAGGCACAAAAAATGAAAACTGATTATTAGCCTTTAATAACTGGTGTTGTCGCTTAAACTCATGTGTTTTACCGCACTTTCCCTCACCCAATACAACGACGCATTGACTGCTATCGATATCTTCCCACCGTATTCCTGTCTCACGCTCTCCCCAAAAAGATAGAAAGTCGGAATCCGCAAGGTGTTTTTCGGAAGGAGGGGCAAATCGGCGTGCAGTAGCCACATGTGTATCAGTCATACTCTTCGGTGTACCTGAAGTGAAAAGGAATGCCGATTACTATCCTCGTATCACCAAAGATTGTCTAGTTCTATATCTTTGATTGTTATGTGGTTGTGATATAAATAGCCATGAGATCCGAAAAATACTACACCTATCTTACCAAGTGTTCTTTACACTGAGGATAACGCTAACTTGACGTGTAGAATCCAGGCATCTTCCACCAATACTGATTACAGTCAAAGTTGCATTTGGTTCGAAGTATGAACAAAAAAAGTAATCCAACTTTTGAAAGTGGCAGTTATTTAAATTGCTACGCAAAATCATTTTGTGGCAGAAACGAGTCAGCCAAGATCATGCTCACTCGATGATGGACATTTTTGAGTTAAGAGTTGTGTTCGTGACTGCCCACTTCGGATAACTTGAGTTTGGGGAAACGTATAGACGACTTTGTTGTTCGAGAGCATTGGCTGCTGACGCAGCCAAAATAATCCTATTGCCCATTGACCGGAGAAATGCACATATTTGTTAGGTACGTATTTTATTAATTTCTATATTACTGATTTCAATGCCATTATTAACCTTGTATTCTATTCTATCAAACAGTTCACTATCGTCATTAAAATTCAAACTATATACTGGTTTGTTAATTAATGATGCATGCTCTATTTCCATTGAAATCCAAGGGGATGCAAATGAACCATCTCTATTAACAGCATTTTTAGTTTCTAGAAAAACAATACATTTAGATTGTTCAATTCGCTTCTTTAGCACCATCTTGGTGTAGTCACTAACTAAACTTCGCTTCAAGAAGTCATTATCACTTGTCCAGTCACAATACACTGTTAAACCATGATTATTAAGACATAATTTTACTTTCCTTACCAAGTCAGAGTCTTGATAACTGTGCGAGATAAAAACGTGAAATGATTTTTTGCTTTGAACAGTATTATTAGACTCTAACCTTTGATACAAGTCTTCTGGCGAAACATTAAAGCTATCTGTTTCTATATTATAT
>NZ_NOIF01000105.1 GCF_002265265.1 Photobacterium sanguinicancri | reverse complement strand
CTATGGTAACGATACTAAGGAATAGATGGTGCCCCGGGCCGGACTTGAACCGGCACAACGCGAACGTCGAGGGATTTTAAATCCCTTGTGTCTACCAATTCCACCACCAGGGCACGCAATTCTTTGCGATGCGCTAACTGAAAAGTTAAACACCATCTTTGCCTTACTGCTATAAGCAATCAGACTTTAATTTGGAGCGACACATCGGGTTCGAACCGATGACCTCAACCTTGGCAAGGTTGCGCTCTACCAACTGAGCTAGTGTCGCATAATATGGAGGCGCGTCCCGGAGTCGAACCGAGGTACACGGATTTGCAATCCGCTGCATAGCCACTCTGCCAACGCGCCATATTGTGTTGCTCTACTCAATACCGTCTATGGTAACGATACTAAGGAATAGATGGTGCCCCGGGCCGGACTTGAACCGGCACAACGCGAACGTCGAGGGATTTTAAATCCCTTGTGTCTACCAATTCCACCACCAGGGCACGCAATTCTTTGCGATGCGCTAACTGAAAAGTTAAACACCATCTTTGTCTTACTGCTATAAGCAATCAGACTTTAATTTGGGAGCGACACATCGGGTTCGAACCGATGACCTCAACCTTGGCAAGGTTGCGCTCTACCAACTGAGCTAGTGTCGCATCAATATTTCTCAGCGACCTTTGCCGTGAGAACGAGGCGTACTTTACTAGATTCTAAAAATGAGTCAATTAAAAAAATAAACAATTTATTCAATCGGTTAAAAAGCAGCCCACAGCGAATGATATATATTCAGATTGATCGATGATACTCCAAGTAACTTGCTAAAAAACAAGCAGATAAGCAATTTCGCGGAATATCCTTTAAATAATAAACCCCTCCCGTTGTACGAACGACAAGGCAAATACATCACATTTCCGAGAATTATTGAAATATCACACTATCTAGCTGGCACAGATTCGTTTGTAGGGGTTACTTAACTCATCAACCTCTTTACCTACTGTAATCGGATGACTCTAGAGTTAAGGCTAGTTATCGCATTTGCTATAACCGTTAAAAAATCATGATACCTAAACCGCTATCCCCTCTCATTTCACAGATCGGCATACTATGTATCATCACCAATCTGGCTGAAGCGTGTGCGTTAATAAAGTAACGCATACTGATGTTCACCCCGACAGTATTCATTTTTTATTCACATCTAGTAATAAAACAACGTAATACAGCGTAAATACCGATCATAAAACATCAAATAATGACCAAATCATTGATTAACTAACCGCTACCCCTTTGGGGTTATTTAAAATTGTAGTTGATTTACATCATATTTATTCACAACCTGTCTTATTACTATCAACTCAGATTTAACGCCTTTGTTAAGAGGATATTATGAGCAAAGTCAGATTGGCGATTATCGGTAACGGTATGGTAGGCCATCGCTATATCGAAGAATTAGTCGATAAAGCAGACATGGAAAACTACGAAGTCACTGTTTTCTGTGAAGAACCACGCATAGCATACGACAGGGTTCACCTGTCTTCTTACTTCTCGCACCATACCGCTGATGAGCTTTCACTGGTTAAAGAAGGCTTCTACGAAAAACACGGCATCAATGTTCTTATTGGTGAACGTGCAATCACCATCAACCGCGCTCAGAAAATTATCCACTCTAATACCGGCCGTGAAATTCAGTACGACAAGCTAATTATGGCGACGGGGTCTTACCCTTGGGTTCCACCGATTAAAGGTAATGAAGGTAAAGACTGTTTTGTTTACCGTACCATCGAAGATTTAAAAACCATTGAAGCAACAGCTAAACGCAGCAAGAGTGGTGTTGTCGTTGGTGGCGGTTTACTTGGCTTGGAAGCTGCTGGCGCACTAAAAGCTCTGGGTGTCGAAACACATGTGATTGAATTTGCTCCTGTGTTGATGGCCGAACAGCTAGATCCACAAGGTGGCGAGCAGCTACGTAACAAAATTGAAAAACTAGGCGTAAAAGTTCATACCGGTAAAAATACGCAAGAGATCGTTGCCGAAGGTACAGAAGCTCGCAATACCATGCGCTTTGCTGATGGAACATCGCTTGAGGTTGACTTCATTGTGTTCTCGACCGGTATTCGCCCACAAGACAAGCTTGCTATGCAGTGTGGTTTAGCCACTGGCCGTCGCGGCGGTATCGCTATTGACGATCACTGTCTCACATCCGATCAAGATGTTTATGCCATTGGTGAATGTGCATCTTGGAATGAGATGTTCTACGGCCTTGTCGCACCTGGTTATAAAATGGCGCAAGTTGCCGTTAGCAATTTAATTGGCGGCGACAATACTTTTGAAGGTGCAGACATGAGTGCCAAGCTGAAATTGCTTGGCGTGAAAGTAGGCAGTATCGGTGATGCCAATGGCCGCACACCAAACTGCAAGAGCTACGTATACCTTGATGAAAGCGAAGAAGTGTACAAACGCATTATCGTTTCTGAAGACGGTAAGAAGTTGCTTGGTGCTGTGCTCGTTGGCGATACCTCTGACTACGGTAACTTACTGCAGTTAAAACTGAATGACATCGAATTACCCAAACACCCAGATACATTAATTCTACCTGCACATGCTGGTGCTGAAAAACCAGCAATGGGTGCAGACTCCCTACCCGATTCCGCGGTTATTTGTTCATGTTTTGATGTAACAAAAGGCAAGATAGCAACGGCTGTGGCTGATGGCCATACTACCCTTGGCGAGATCAAAGCGGTGACGGGTGCAGGTACAGGTTGTGGTGGTTGTTTACCTCTTATTACCCAAGTACTGAATGCAGAGCTGGCTAAATCTGGTATCGAAGTGAAAAACCACTTATGTGAACACTTTGAATATTCTCGCCAAGAACTTTTTCACCTTATCCGTGTAGAGCAAATCAAAACCTTTGATGAACTACTGAAAAAATACGGCAAAGGTTATGGCTGTGAAGTATGTAAGCCAACCGTAGGTTCAATTCTGGCATCAAGCTGGAATGACTACGTTCTCACGCAAGAAAACACTCAACTGCAAGATACCAATGACATCTTTTTAGGCAATATGCAAAAAGATGGCACCTATTCTGTTATCCCTCGTATGGCAGGCGGTGAAGTGACGCCTGCAGGCTTAATGGCGGTCGCTGAAGTCGCCAGCGAGTTCAACCTATACACCAAAATTACAGGTGCACAGCGCATTGGTTTATTTGGCGCACAAAAAGACGACTTACCTGTTATTTGGGAAAAGCTGATAGCTGCAGGTTTTGAAACAGGCCAAGCCTATGCAAAAGCCCTACGTATGGCGAAAACCTGTGTGGGTAGTACTTGGTGTCGTTTCGGCGTGCAAGATAGCGTTGGCTTAGGAGTCGAGCTTGAAAACCGCTACAAGGGTATTCGTACTCCGCACAAAATGAAGTTCGGTGTGTCTGGCTGTACCCGTGAATGTGCCGAGGCACAGGGCAAAGACTTAGGCATTATTGCAACAGATGCAGGCTGGAACATGTATGTAGGCGGCAATGGCGGTATGAAACCGCGTCATGCTGACTTACTCGCTGCCGACTTAGACAAAGAAACACTGCTTCAATACATCGACCGTTACCTCATGTTCTACGTACGCACCGCTGACAAACTACAGCGTACTTCTGTTTGGCTAGGCAATCTTGAAGGCGGAATTGAGTACCTACGCGATGTGATCATCAACGACAAGCTTGGCATTAATGCACAACTTGAAGCGGATGCAGAGAAGCTCATTGCAAGCTACCAGTGTGAGTGGACAACCACGCTCGATAACGATGACCAACTAAAACGCTTTAGCCACTTCATCAACTCAGATGAACGCGATAGCAATGTTGTCTTTGTCTCTGAACGTGAACAACACCGCCCTGCTACAACAGAAGAAAAGTCGCCTGTTTATAACATTTCAGTGGAGGAACACGCATGAGTCAGTGGATAACAGCCTGCAACCTAGATGATGTCATTCCAGGCACTGGTGTTTGTGCGTTAGTTAATGGCGAGCAAGTTGCGTTGTTCCGACCAGATACATCAGACACATTCTACGCCATCAGCAACATGGACCCATTTGCACAATCTAACGTGCTATCTCGTGGCCTTATTTGTGAGCATGACGGTGAGCTTTGGGTGGCAAGTCCTCTCAAGAAACAACGCTTCGCATTAAAAGATGGTCGCTGTCTTGAAAATGCAGAAGCTTCAGTCAAAAGCTACCAAGTACAAGTAGTTAACAGCGAAGTTCAAATCGCGGCTTAAACCTATAAGTCCTTAGCTTCACGCTAAGTTTCAGGGAATTTTGCTTACCAGTTATCAAAATTCCCTGCTTTTTGGAATAGGTATAGAAGCCATTATCTATCCCAAAAAGATTTCGATTTAAATTTAAGAAAGGAAAACACGCATGTACGCAGACACGATTAAGAAATGTTCAGCCAATGCTGCACGTATCGTTGATTTTGCAGATAAGGAAAAGTTTGGATTCTGGCTAAGTTCTGCCATGGCAGGCGCTTATGTTGGTCTAGGAATTATCCTTATTTTCACTTTGGGTAATCTGGTCGACCCTTCGATTCGCCCATTAGTCATGGGTGGTACCTTTGGTATTGCCTTAACATTAGTGATCATCGCAGGCTCAGAACTTTACACCGGACACACTATGTTCCTCACTTTTGGTGTAAAAACAGGCCAAATTACCATTACTGATACCTTACGCGTGTTACCACAAACATGGGCTGGCAACCTCATCGGCTCTGTTGGTGTTGCGCTGCTGTTCTTTTATGCTGGTGGTGGAAAGCTACTACCTGATACCAATAGTCTACTTAACAATGTGGCTATGGCTAAAACATCAGGATCTGCCACTGCTCTCTTGTTCAAAGGCATTTTGTGTAACTGGCTTGTCTGCTTAGCTATCTGGATGTGCCAGCGTGTTGAAGGTTCTGCTAAATTTATCGCCATTTGGTGGTGTTTATTGGCCTTTATTGCCTCTGGCTATGAGCACTCTATTGCCAATATGACTATATTTGCATTATCTTGGTTCGGCGAACACAAAGAGGCATTTACATTAGCTGGGATTGGTCACAACCTATTATGGGTAACCATCGGCAATACAATTTCAGGCGTGGTATTTATGGGTCTAGGCTATTGGTTTACAACACCTAAAGCACAACGCCCAGTCATGAATTCTGCAAAAGCGAATGCATCAAGAGCACCACAAACAGCGTAATTAAACGTCACGGTGCAGTAGCGAATACTGCACCACTGATTGCCTTAGTTAAATACCGATTTTGTTTCAAATTGCCGAGTGGAGTAAGCCTAATGACAACCGACAATAAAGTCTGCCACCTGAATCTTCAATCAACGATAGGTAAGGTAATATTGGTTGGCGCTGGACCAGGTGATCCCGACCTATTGACAGTAAAAGCACTACGCATGCTCCAGCAAGCTGATGTCGTTGTTTATGACCGACTGGTTTCAAATGAAATCATCCGATTAATTCCCGAAAAAACGAATCTGATTTTCGTTGGGAAACAAGCTGGTAATCACTGTGTACCTCAAGATGGTATTAACCAAATTTTGGTTGAACAGGCGCTAAAAGGCCAAGTCGTTGTTCGATTAAAAGGCGGTGATCCTTTCATTTTTGGTCGAGGTGGTGAAGAACTTGAAGCTTTGCTTCCTTATGATATTCCTTTTGAGGTTGTACCGGGTATTACTGCTGCTGCAGGCTGTGCGGCTTATGCTGGGATCCCCCTCACCCACCGCGATCACGCACAAAGCGTTCAATTTGTGACAGGTCACCTCAAATCAGAAAGAGAGCAAATCGATTGGTCTTCCTTGGCAAGATCCAATAACACATTAGTGTTCTATATGGGTCTTAGCCAAAGTGGGGAAATTCGTCGTCGATTAGAAGCAAACGGTATGTCGCCACTGACGCCTGCAGCGATTGTTGAGCGCGGTACAAGCAACAACCAACGTGTACTACCTTGTTCATTAGAAACATTAGAGATAATTGCGGCGCACGCCGAAAGCCCAGCACTCATCATTATCGGCAGCGTTACGCAGCTTGCGCACAAACTATCGTGGTTTGAGCCTAAGCAAAGCCTACAAAGTTGCTATAGCAAAATGACCGAAGTAGCAGAAGGCAAGCGCGACATAATCTAATAACTTTTATCTTTGATTAGAGTAAAATAACAGGAATATTAGATACAACAAAGCCAGCAATTAAGCTGGCTTTTCGGACTTTAACCGTCAAACCTCATAGTGAGATCCGGCATAAATTTGGAGGCGCGTCCCGGAGTCGAACCGAGGTCCACGGATTTGCAATCCGCTGCATAGCCACTCTGCCAACGCGCCATTTTTGCCTCACGACTCCAGATGACTAGTCATCTGTATATAAGTTTCTCCGTGAGAACGAGGCGTACTGTACCCTGCTCAGAGATAGAGTCAATAATAAATCTATCAATTAAGAATCAATTGCGCACTCAGCCAACAAAACTATGACATTTTATTCAACACTACTAGAAATCAACCAACCCGAGTGTTTAGCTCTTCTTCGTCGATTTAGTTAGTACAGAATAAGATACACTGCTAGAACCACCAGCCAATCCTGGTTTCACGGATCCAAACACGGTGTTTTCAAACAGGATATAATAATTACCCGCCGTTAAGTTAAACCAGCCTGTTTCATGACTACTCTCTAACGGGGTAATGCTTTTAATGTAACTCAACCCTGCATTTGAAAAGGCATTATTTTGTGTGGTTGCTACCCAAAGCCGATAATCACTTTCATCCAGTACATACGCCTCAATGGCATCACCACCCAATAAAGTCGCTTTCACCTTCACTTGTTGATCGGCATTGATGGTGAATGACTCTGATTTATACTGATCAGACTTAACATATAAAGAGTCTGATTCCACCACATCCTCACCACTATCACATCCAGCTAAACCTATAACAGATGAGAGAGCCATTATGGCAAGAAGCTTTTTCCTATTATCCATATTATTAACAACGATGTTTTATTGGGTAATTCACTATATCAAAAAAGTCAGCAAAAGCTGACTTTTCTTCAAGTTAAGTACTATTTAACAGTCCATTGTGACAATGATCGCTTAAAGTCTTCATAGCCAAATTCATTCAGCTTTTGGATTTCACCCGTTGAGCGCTCACAATAAATGGATGGCATTTTCAGGCCATTAAACCAATTCAGCTTCACCATGGTATAACCTGCACTATCGACAATATGAAGGCGCTGGCCGATCTTTAATGGTTCATCAAACTGAGTGACACAAAACTGATCACCAGCAAGGCATGAACATGATCCGATAACATATTCATGCTTACCATCATCTGATGCTTCAGCAATCGTAGCTGGCTCATCATAAATAAGCGTATCTAAGCGATGTGCTTCTGTCGCTGAATCCACAATCGCAGTTTTCATGCCGTTTTCAACCACATCAACCACAGTCACAACAAGATCTGCCGTTTTAGTGATAATCGCTTCACCAGGCTCAAGGTATAGCTGTACACCGTGTTTTTCTGAGAAGGCTTTTAGTGCCGCTGCCAGTTTTTCAATCGCATAGCCCGGCCATGTGAAGAACACACCGCCGCCTAAGCTCACCCAATCAAGTTTGTTTAGGTGTTCACCAAACTGTTCAGAAATAGCATCAAGTAACCCAATGAAAGCATCAGCATCTTTGTTCTCACAGTTCATGTGGAACATCACGCCATCAATCGTATCAAAGACAATCGGGTCAATGTGATCGGCTTGAACACCAAGACGAGAAAACTGACGCGCGGGGTTTGCTAAATCTTGCCCTGCATAGCTCACACCTGGGTTAAGGCGTAAGCCCATTGACGCTTTGCCTTCAACAAGATGGCGATGCGCCGCTAGCTGTGTTTGTGAGTTGAAAATCAACTTATCACAAATATTCGCCACTTCTTTTACATCGTCTTCGCTGTAACCCACGCTGTAAGCATGCGTTTCACCACCAAAGGTTTCGTAACCTAGCTTTACTTCAAATGGACCACTACTTGTCGTGCCATCTAAGTAAGGTTTGATGATGTCGAATACACCCCATGTCGAGAAGCATTTCAGCGCCAGTACCAGCTTTACGCCTGATAGTGCTTTTAGCTGCTTAGCTTTCTCTAGGTTTTGGATCAACTTGTCTTCGTTGATCATGAAGTATGGGGTTTTTAGTTGTTCTTTATTGTTTACTGTCATTGTTCATTCCAACAACTCTTCGAGTTCAGTCTTAGTTTCCCCTCTAACGAGGGGAGATACTTTTTGTCTACAGCCAATGAAAAATAGGCATTTAGCAACAACACATAAAATAGAAGAGAGCCTCAGCCCTCTTCTTTATATTCGCAACGTTTAAGCTTTCTACGGTAATAACCTATAAGGCTTTTAAGCGCAGGCATTTCTCTTCAGTGCTAGGCGGAAGCGCGGAGTTTATAGGCATAAATGAGCACTTCCAACGACGCAACGAAGAGAAATAACCAGTTTAAAACCTTATTTCAAGATTTTGATGTCTGGCTGACCCACTGGTAACTCTTGAACGTGCCAATCTAGACCGATGCTTGGCATAGTTTCTAGGAACGGATCTGGGTTTAGCTGTTCCATGTTGAATACGCCTTTATCTGCCCATTCGCCACGGAAGAACTGAAGTGCTGCAGTAATCGCTGGCACACCTGTGGTGTAAGAGATCGCTTGGTGCTCTACATCTTTGTACGCCACTTCGTGATCGGCATTGTTGTAGATGAATACACTGCGTTCTTTACCGTCTTTTTTACCTTGTACCCAAGTACCGATACAAGTTAAACCTGTGTAACCTGGCGCTAATGATGTTGGGTCTGGTAGTAATGCTTTTAGTACGTGTAGAGGCTGAACAACGGTACCATCATGCAGTGTTAGTGGGTCTGGGCTTAGTAAGCCAATATCACGCATGCAGTTGAAGTAGTTTAGGTAAGCATCGCCAAAGCCCATCCAGAATTCGATACGTTTTGCTGGGATGAATTCCTTCATTGAGCGCACTTCATCGTGTGCCATTGAGTAGACTTTTTGAGTACCACAGTTAGGGAAATCAAACTCTAGCATACGTGTGTGACAAGGTACTTGTTTCCACTCTTCGTTTTCCCAGTAGAACGAATCACCTTGGATTTCTAGCATATTGGTTTCTGGATCAAAGTTAGTCGCGAACTTCTTACCGTGGTCACCAGCGTTTACATCCATAACATCGATGGTGTCGATTTCATCGAACAGGTGCTTAACTGCGTATGCTGCAAATACAGACACTACGCCTGGATCAAAACCTGCACCTAGGATACCTGTGATACCTGCTTCTGCGAATTTCTCACGGTAGCCCCACTGCCAATCGTACGCTTGTGGTACTTGCTGGCCTTCTGAGCATAAATCTACCGCTACTGATGTATCTAGGTAAGATACTTTCGCTTGGTAACATGCTTCCATGATAGTCATGTTGACCCATGGAGGACCTGCATTGATCACAAGATCAGGCTTCACTTCGTTGATCAGTGCAACCAGCGCTTCAACGTCATCAGCATCTACTGCGCGTGCTTCTAGTTTTTTCGTTGTGTCTTTCAGGTTGTTACGACCCTTGATTGACTCAATGATTTTTTCACACTTAGATACTGTACGTGATGCGATAGTGATATCGCCTAGCACTTCGTTGTTTTGCGCTGCTTTATGTGCAACAACCCAGCCAACGCCGCCTGCACCAATTTGTAAAATAGCCATAATTTTTTCCGTTTATTAAATCAGTAAAAATCGTAATCAGCGAACACACTGACTACGGTTAAGTCGTGTATTAGCCTGTCACTAACTCAAGTTGAGCTGCGACTTGGCGTATTTCGTTAAGTAATGATTCAAAATCTGACAAGGTCAGACATGGGTTCAAAATCGTCAATTTCAGTGACACCTTGCCATCGACGATGGTTTCCCCTAATACCGCTTTTCCTTGCACTAACGCATCAATGCGTAGCTGTTTATTCAGCTGGTCGAGATCGACAATATCTTGCCCAACGTAGCGGAATAACACAGTTGAAAGTGCAGGATCTGCAAATAGTTCAAAGTCTGCAGATTGATTGATCATGTCTGCGACTTGTTGAGTTTGACCTAGCAAATGATCGTACATTGCGCCCAGCGCTTGCGTACCCACACACTGCATGGTCATTAAGACTTTTAGCGCATCAAAACGCTTGGTTGTCGCAATAGATTTATCTACCAGATTTGGCAGTAAATCATCTTCACGGTTCAAGTAATCTGCATGGTGACGTAAGTACTTAAAGTTCTCTTTATCTTTAAGTAATACTGCACCACAACTGATTGGTTGATAGAAAAGCTTATGGAAATCGACACTCACTGAGTCCGCTTTTTCTATGCCGTGCAAACGTGATTTGTGACGGCTGAGAATCAGTGCCCCACCGTAAGCACCATCAACATGGAACCAAAGGTTATGTTGTTGAGCAATATCAGCCATGCCCGCTAAATCATCAATTGCGCCATGATCGGTTGTACCAGCCGTACCGACTAACGCAAATGGCAGCAAGCCATCATTACGTAATGCTTCAACGGTTTTTACCAGCGATGCAATCTTAATAGTGCCATCTGGGTTGGTATCAACACACTCAACAGCATGTTCACCCAGCCCCATCAGTGATGCTGATTTTTGTACCGTAAAATGCGATTTCTTCGAACACAGAATGCGCAACTTACTCGCATACTCAGGCAAGCCTTGCTTCTGGATATTGTGACCAGAAATGGTATCAGCCGCCCAGTCACGAGCCAGTAGCAAGCCCATCAAGTTACTTTGCGTACCGCCAGAGGTGAAAATACCGTCAGCTTGTTCACCCAATTTGTAAACACCACACAACCAATCAACTACTTTTTGTTCTACAAAAGTGGCTGAACTTGCTTGATCCCATGAATCCATTGATTGGTTCAAGGCAGCAATAAACGCTTCAGCCGCAACAGCGGGTAATAATGGTGGGGTATGCAAGTGTGCGATACAGTGAGGATGCTGAACAATGATCGAGTTTTTGGCAATCAGCTCGCCCGTTTGCTCTATTACAAGATCAAGCGGCAACTGCTGATTATCCAAGTCGATATTGTTAATCATCGACTTGAGGACTTGAGGTTCTAGGCCTGAATACGGCGCATCACACTCTTCAAATACTTTTTTCAGTACTTGAGTGGTTTGATTCAGTGCAGCTTCAAACAAATCTGCACCAGATTTTCCAGTATGAATAAAGTGATCGCGCCAATGGCTCTGCTCGCTAACCGCAAGCGACTCAACCACCTTAGCAGGGCCTGCTGTTGCAATAATGGCCTTGCTTAGTGCATCAAGTGCAAAATCAATTTGTTCAAGAGTGATGATTAAAGGCGGAAGGAAACGTAAAACAGAACCTTGACGACCACCTTTTTCAATGATCAAACCGCGCTCTAGCGCAGCACGCTGAATTTGCGAAGCCAGTTCTGGATCAGCTTCTGGTTCACCAAATTTGTTTTTGCTACCATCGGTTTTTACGATTTCAGCACCCAGCATTAAACCTTTACCACGCACTTCGGCAATACAGTTCGTGTACTGAGCGATGCGCTCTAGTCCTTCACGGAAATACTGGCCTGCAGTTTGTGCATGTTCGACTAAGTTATCGCGACGGATAATTTCCAGTGCTTTTGCACCCGTGGCCATTGCTAGCTGATTACCACGGAAAGTCCCCGTGTGTTCACCTGGGCGCCATGTATCGATAGATTTATTGAAAATCAAAATCGACATTGGCAAGCCGCCACCAACCGCTTTCGATAAACAAAGAATATCAGGGTTAATGCCCGCCTCTTCAAATGCAAAGTTATGGCCTGTTTTACCAATACCGCACTGAATTTCATCGAAAATTAATAAAATACCCTGTTCTTGGGTAATTCGGCGTAATTCGCGTAGCCAGAATGCAGGTGCAGGTATAACCCCACCTTCCCCTTGGACGGGTTCAACAATAATAGCCGCTGGTTTTTGAACACCACTTTCATCGTCGCTGAGCATGCGTTCAATGTAGCGGATACTTTGTTTTGCGCTTTCGTCGCCTTGTAAGCCAAATGGGCAACGTAAGGTATAGGGAAATGGTAAAAAGTGCACATCAGACATCAAGCCTTGGCGACGTTCTTTAGTGCCAAGGTTACCCATCATCGCCATCGTACCGTTTGTCATCCCATGGTAAGCACCATGGAATGCCGCCATCGTATTTCGGCCTGTCGTTTGCTTCGCTAACTTAATGGCCGCTTCAACAGCATCTGCCCCAGACGGACCACAGAATTGGATACATGCATTTTCAGCAAAGGATTCTGGAAGGAAATCCATCACTTCTCTGATGAATTTATCTTTGGCTGGTGTCGTCATATCAAGCGTTTGATACGGTAAACCCGCATTCAGCTGATCGATAATGGCTTGGTTAATTTCAGGGTGATTATAACCCAAGGCCAACGTACCTGCCCCTGCAAGGCAATCAACAAACAGTTGACCACGTGTATCTTCTACCAGTACACCTGCCGCTTTTGCTATTGCTAGTGGTAAGCGACGAGGGTATGAGCGAACTTCCGATTCATAATGCTCCTGACTCAGTAGTAATTCATCAGGGGTCAAGTCGTACAAATCGTGCACGACAGGCACATTAGACGCATGTTTAAGATTATCTAAATCAAACACGTTATTCATGATTATTCCATATCAAAAAATTTGCTGTGTTTAATCCGTAAACGCATTGTATGAACTATAGCTGTTAGTATTCGATAACAAGGTTATGCGTAATTGCATAGCTATTGTTAACATACCAAGGGTAACCATAGACACTTTGGAGTTTTACGGATAACACATCACTATTCAGCAGCTAAAAGCTGATGAAATGCATAGTGCGCCAGAGACTGGCTAAAATTTTAAGATCGGATGTTCAAGGCTCAGTAATAATACTGCAGTTGGGTAAGACAAAGCTGGATTGGTTTTTGAAAAATACAATATGCACTGTTGGGTTCCTTCAATATGCGCCTGATTTATTTGTACAGGCTTGCACTATTAATGCCCTTCTACTGCTGCGAAGTCTTCGCATCAGTACCTACGGCACGCTATAGCAATATCAGTAAGATCTGCCATAACGCATGTGCCTCAATAAACATGGTCTACTGAGATTGGGCAGGAAAGTAACACAGACGACAGTGCGTTTCCACCGTATATTTCATTTTGAACATAATCTAAAAATACTGTACATATTTTTATTGATTAAAAACCAAGCAGATAGGTGCTATCCATATTCCAGATAGCAAAAAGGCGACCTAAGTCGCCTTTTTTTGATATGTTTATTTACATATTGTCGGCATGAAGTAAATCATCTTTTGCTGCTTTTAAGTACAGGTACATCGACCAGTAGGTTAAAACCAACGCAATATAGAGTGATACATAACCAATCCACACCGCCCACTCAGTCGGATGCCAAAGCAATATGAAGAGTGCAAACATTTGCGTTGCTGTCTTCACTTTACCAACCCAAGACACAGCAACGTTAGAACGTTTACCGAGTTCTGCCATCCATTCACGTAAGGCGGAAATTATAATTTCACGCCCAATCATTGTTACCGCTGGAATGGTGATCCATAGGCTATGATAGTCTTCAACAACCAGAACTAACGCTGTCGCTACCATCAACTTATCGGCAACAGGATCAATAAAGGCACCAAAACGTGTTGTTTGATTGAGTTTACGAGCTAGATAACCATCAAACCAATCAGTCACACCCGCTATCCAGAACACAAATGCCGTCGCAAAAGGCGACCATTCATAAGGCAGATAGAATGTAATAACGAAGACGGGGATAAGAAACAAGCGGATGAAGCTCAAAATATTCGGAATTGTTAAACGCATAACGATTATTCTTATAAGTGATTTTAATAGAGTGCCGCAAAGCTAGCTATGTTGCAATGCGTCAAATATCTTTTCTGCCAAAGAGTTACTGATCCCTGGAACCTTGGCGATGTCTTCTTTACTGGCTCGTTTTAGTTCTTGAAGTCCACCCATGTATTTAAGTAATGCTTGTCGACGTTTAGGGCCAATCCCTTCAACATCTTCTAATGCACTGCGGTTACGTACCTTGGCACGTTGTGCGCGGTGCCCACTAATAGCGTGATTATGGCTTTCATCACGTATGTGCTGAATAAGATGCAATGCTGGTGAATCACTTGGCATTGAAAATTCTTCACCCGTTACTAAAAGTAGGGTTTCCAGCCCGGGTTTACGTGTTGTGCCTTTCGCCACACCAACAAGTAATGAACGCTTTGGCCAATCTTGCATATATGTACTCACTACATCATACGCTCTTGAAAGCTGACCTCTACCCCCATCAATAAAAATAATATCTGGGATCTTATCAGGATCCATTTGTTTACCATAACGGCGCTCTAACGCTTGTGCCATGGCTGCGTAATCATCCCCACCGGTAATGCCTGTAATGTTAAAGCGGCGATACTCAGGCTTTAACGGACCATCTTTATTAAACACAACGCACGAGGCAACGGTTTTTTCACCCATAGTATGGCTGATATCAAAACATTCCATTCGATTGATTACGTCTAATTTGAGGGCTTCTGACAGGGCAGAAAAACGCTGTTGAATCGTCATTTTATGATTCAACTTACTAATTAATGCTGTATTGGCATTCGTTTGCGCTAATTTTAGATACTGACCACGACTACCACGCGGGTTGGTTTTCAGGGTGATTTTCCGCCCAGCGACTTGGCTTAACGCATCTGAAATAACGGTTTGCTCGTCCCCTAGCGACTCCCCTAACACAATCACTGTTGGGATCACTCGACCTTCAGCTTGGTTAAGATAAAACTGAGTCAAGAAACTGGATAAGACTTCAGGTAAATCCGCGTCAGATGGCACTCTAGGGAAATAGCTGCGGCTACCAAGGATTTTACCTTGGCGAATATACAGTGCATGAATACATGCCATGCCGCGTTCATGTGCAATACCAATAACGTCAATGTCATCTTCGTTGTCATGGCTGACAAATTGCTGCTCTTGCACACGACGCAATGCTTGAATTTGATCGCGATAGGTTGCGGCCTTTTCAAACTCCAGCGCCACGCTCGCTTGTTCCATTTTCTCGACTAGCGAACTAATGACTTGGCGATCTTTGCCTTGCAAAAATAAACGCACATAGCCTAGTTGATCGTTATATTCTTCGTTGCTAACCAGGCCTTTAACACAAGGACCTAAACAACGACCAATCTGATACATCAAGCAAGGGCGACTACGATTCGCATAAACTGAATCTTCACATTGGCGCACAGGAAATAGCTTTTGCATCAAATGCAGGCTTTCTCGCACAGCACCTGGGTTCGGATATGGCCCAAAATACTCCCCTTTACGCTTTTTTGTACCACGATGAATACTTAAGCGAGGGTGCTTATGGTGGCTTAAAAAGATATAGGGATAGGACTTATCATCGCGCAGCAATACGTTGTATTTAGGTAAATACAATTTAATGTAGTTGTGTTCGAGGATCAGAGCTTCAGTTTCTGTATGCGTAACAGTGACATCAACTTTATTGATGTTTTTGACAAGCGCCCGCGTTTTTTCGCCTGCAACATTAGCGCGAAAATAACTCGAAAGACGTTTTTTGAGGTCTTTAGCTTTACCGACATAGATCACCTCACCAGTGGCATCGTACATCCGGTACACGCCAGGCTGGTGAGTGACTGTCATCAAAAAGCTTTTTGAATCAAAAGCTATTTCTTCGTGATGTTCTGACACTACAAAGTCTCTGTGTCTAGCATCCCGTGGCGAATTGCAAGGTGGGTTAACTCCACATCACCACTTATATCAAGCTTGTTGAACAAACGGTAGCGGTAGCTATTAACCGTTTTAGGACTTAGGCTCAGTTGCTCTGAAATGTCGGTTACTTTCTGGCCTTTAGTGATCATCATCATGATCTGTAACTCACGCTCAGAAAGATCTTTAAACGGGTTTTCAGCATCTGAAGCAAATTGGCTAAGTGCCATTTGCTGCGCAATTTCAGGTGAAATATAGCGCTGTCCACTATGCACCATACGGATAGCATTGATCATTTCGTCAGGGCCTGCGCCTTTAGTCAGGTAACCTGACCCACCAGCTTGCATAACCTTAGTCGGAAATGGGTTTTCCGTATGAATAGTTAATACAATAATCTTTACATCAGGGTTGAAGCGAAGAATCTTACGGGTAGCTTCAAGACCACCGATACCTGGCATATTCATATCCATAAGAATGATATCCGCATGTTCACTACGGCACCATTTTACGGCATCCTCACCACTGTCGGCTTCCCCTACCACTTTAATACCACGGACATCTTCAAGAAGACGTCGGATCCCTGTGCGAACCAGTTCGTGATCATCTACAAGGAATACATTAATCAAGCTGTATCTCCAATGATTTGGCTCTGCACCCAGTCAGAATTGACGGGATTGCTTAATAATACCTAATTTTACCCCAACTTGACATCCGAACACATTCGCATTCTGTGCCTTAGCGCAAAAATTCGAATCAAGTTCAGGCTTGACAAGTCTTACCAGAAGGGCATTTATTACAGGCTTCAAATTAAATATCTGTAAACAGCAGTATTTACTAACTCTTCCAAAAAATAAAGTAGAAAAGAGAGCAAATTTAGATGGTTACAAAATATACACTCTATTTT
>NZ_NOIF01000104.1 GCF_002265265.1 Photobacterium sanguinicancri | reverse complement strand
GGATAAAAACTTAAAATTGATCTATATAGAGGCTGCTGAGGTGTTCTGGCTCGATCAATATCATCGTTAAAAGCGACTACTTGGTACGGCAATTCCCCAGCAGGATGGTAACGTCATGTTGATTAAGCGGCTAATGTCATGGCGGGATGAAATTATAGAGTGATTGCTCAATTGTATTTATGCGCCAAATCACACCAATCGTCTTATGCTTCATACGAATTGTGTGCGTATTGACCATTTCTTTTACTTTAGTCGGATGAAAAGCACGGATTATCGGTGTACGACGACTTGTTTTTTTTGCTTATTATTGATGAGTACTGCCGCTAATTAAGTCGTACATTAATAAATGTTGAGCTTAAGCCGAAGAGGTTTATAGGCGGTTTAATTGTACAAAAAGGGAGCAGTGTAAGTATGTTAGCCGTAACATATTTGGAGCACAGCTAAGATTGAGAGTAGAATGGGAATATCGTCTCAAATAATAACGAGTTTTCATGACAAAGAATAAAGAGCAGCAGTCGGATCAATCGACGCTTGATACCTTTAAACGCCTATGGCCTTTTATTAGCTTGTATAAGACAGGTTTGGCGGTAGCGGTTGTTGCACTGGTTATTAATGCATTGGGTGACACCTTGATGCTTTCTATGATCAAACCACTTATGGACGAAAGCTTTGGTGGTTTTGATTCTGTTGATGGTGATTTCCTCTCAATGATGCCGTTCTACCTTGTTCTCTTAATGATTGTTCGTGGTGCGAGTGGGTTCGCTTCTACTTATTGTCTTTCTTGGGTATCTGGTAATGTAGTAATGAACATCCGACGTAAAATGTTCAATCACTTTATGAAAATGCCAGTAAGCTTCTTCGATAAAGAATCCTCCGGCGCGTTACTCTCGCGTATCACGTATGACTCGGAACAAGTCGCTTCAGCAACCAGTGGTGCTTTAGTTAGCCTTGTACGTGAAGGTGCTTCAATCATTGGCCTTATGGCGTTAATGTTTTGGAACAGCTGGCAGTTGTCTGCAATTCTTTTAGTGATTGCCCCTGTTGTTGCTATCAGTATTCAGATCGTTTCTAAGCGTTTTCGTAGTATTTCAAAAAATATGCAAGATGCGATGGGCTCGGTCACTTCACAAGCGGAACAAATGCTTAAAGGCCATAAAGTGGTGTTGAGCTATGGCGGTCAGCAAGTAGAAAGCGATCGTTTTGACTCAGTCAGTAATAATATGCGTCAACAAACAATGAAGTTAGTTTCAGCGCAAGCTATTGCTAACCCTGTCATTCAATTAATAGCTTCTTTTGCTTTAGTTGTAGTTCTTGTTCTCGCTGGTTCAGAGTCTCTACGTGCAGAGCTTACTCCTGGTACTTTTGCTGTTGTATTTGGTGCGATGTTTGGTTTGATGCGTCCACTTAAAGCGCTAACGAATGTGACATCACAATTCCAACGAGGTATGGCTGCATGTAATACCTTATTTGAATTAATGGAAATGGAACCAGAAAAAGACAATGGTCACCACGATTCTGATCGCGTAAAAGGTGATATTAAAGTCGATAACGTAACGTTTACTTACCCAACCAAGGATGCTCCCGCTTTACGTAATGTGAGCTTTGATTTACCTGCGGGCAAAACATTAGCGTTAGTAGGGCGCTCTGGTTCTGGTAAGAGTACGATAGCAAATTTACTGACGCGTTTTTACGATATTGATTCGGGTCAGATCCACATTGATGATCATATAATTACTGATTACAAATTATTTAACTTACGTGAGCAGGTTGCCGTTGTTTCTCAAAACGTCCATTTGTTTAACGATACAGTTGCAAATAATATCGCTTATGCAACCAATAATAAGTACAGCCGTGAAGAGATTGAACGTGCTGCAGAATTAGCTTACGCCACCGATTTTATCCAAGGTATGGATCAAGGTTTTGATACCATGATTGGTGAAAATGGTGTGAGCCTGTCTGGTGGTCAGCGTCAGCGTATTGCTATTGCTCGTGCACTTTTACGTAATGCACCAATACTGATCTTAGATGAAGCAACATCAGCACTTGATACAGAGTCTGAACGTGCTATTCAATCTGCGTTGGATGAGTTACAAAAAGACCGTACTGTCTTGGTTATTGCGCACCGTCTATCGACTATCGAGAATGCAGACCAGATCCTAGTCGTTGATGAAGGTGAGATTATTGAACGTGGTACTCATAGTGAGCTAATTGATAAACCTGATGGTGCCTACGCACAGCTTCACCGTATTCAATTCGGTCAATAATGAGCACTTTGATTGAGAAGATTTGGTTTCAGCGCCATCCTGCAGGGATAGCGCTGATGCCTGTTTTATGGCCGCTTAGTAAAATATTCGGTGCTATCAGTCGCTATCGGCGTCAGCAATTCTCCGATGGTAAAAAACCATCTTATCGAGCACCTGTACCCGTTGTTATTGTTGGTAACATCACTGCTGGCGGCAATGGTAAAACACCGGTTGTTATTTGGTTAGTTGAGCAATTGCTTGCGCAAGGGTTAAAGCCCGGTGTGGTATCGCGCGGTTATGGTGGTAAAGCGCCGCATTACCCTTACCAAGTTGATGCTGACAGCCCAACAGCTTATGTGGGTGATGAGCCTGTGCTTATTCATCGTCGTACTGGTGTGCCTGTGGCTGTTTCTCCCGTCCGTGCCGATGCCGTAAAATTGTTACTTGGTGAGACCGATGAAGATCAGCACATTGATGTGATCATTACCGATGATGGTTTACAGCATTATGCACTTGCGCGTGATTTGGAGATCGTGGTAATTGATGGTCAGCGCCGATTTGGTAATCAACATTTAATTCCGATGGGACCATTACGCGAATCTTGTGAACGCCTTCGTGAGGTTGATTTTCAAATTTGTAATGGTGGTGAAGCGCAGCTGGGTGAAATTCCAATGCGACTATCCCCTTCAGCATTGATTAATCTCAAAACGGGTGAGCGGTGCTTAGTTACCGAATTGAGTGATATTGTGGCCATGGCTGGTATCGGGCATCCGCCGCGTTTCTTTGAAACATTGCGAGAGCTTGGGGTTGAACCGATATATTGTCAGCCTTTTGCTGATCATCAAGCGTTTAAACAACAAGAATTAACTGTGCTGGCTGAAAAAGGCCAGCATTTAGTCATGACAGAGAAAGACGCGGTGAAATGCCACGCTTTCGCTGAGTCAAATTGGTGGTATCTGCCCGTGGACGCTGAGTTACCAGCAAGGCAGGCACAAGACATCATTAGTCAGATAATAAAGGTAAAGGAACAATATGGATCACCGTCTGCTTGAAATCGTTGCATGCCCAGTGTGCAAAGGGAAATTGAACTACGATAAAGAAAAGAACGAACTTATCTGTAAATTTGATCGTCTGGCTTACGCTATTAATGATGGCATCCCAGTATTGCTGGAACCAGAAGCTCGTACGCTGAGCGCAGAAGAGGTTAAATAAAGCATGGCTTTTACTGTAGTTATACCAGCCCGTTATCAATCATCTCGTTTACCGGGTAAACCATTGGCAGATATTGGCGGGAAGCCTATGGTGCAATGGGTGTATGAACAAGCAAGCAAGTCTGGTGCGGATAATGTTATCGTAGCGACAGATGACCAACGCATTGTCGATGCAGTGAACGCTTTTGGTGGTGAAGTTTGCCTAACGCGTGATGACCATGAGTCAGGCACAGAGCGTTTGGCTGAAGTGGTTGAGAAATATCAACTGGCCGATGACCACATTGTGGTGAATGTGCAAGGTGATGAACCACTGATCCCTGAAAGCATCATTCGCCAAGTCGCGGACAATATTGCACGTTGCGATGCCCCTATGGCTACGCTGGCTGTACAGATAGATCATGCAGATGAAGTCTTTAATCCGAATGCGGTTAAGGTTGTGACAGATGCAAATGGCTACGCACTGTATTTTAGCCGTGCACCGATCCCATGGGATCGTGATAACTTCGCTAAGCGCCCTCAAGAAATTCATCAAAGCTTACTTCGCCATATTGGCATTTATGCTTATCGTGCAGGTTTCATTAATACCTATATTAACTGGGAACCAAGTACGCTTGAAAAGATTGAATCACTAGAGCAACTGCGTGTGCTTTGGTACGGTGAGAAAATCCACGTTGATGTGGCAATTGATACGCCACCAGCGGGTGTTGATACACCTGAAGACTTAGAAAAAGTTCGTCAGCTTATCGGTTAGGTTCTTGCGTTAAAGAATCAATCATTGATAACAATCAGTGATAAAAAGTGAATACAAAAATGCCACCTTAGCGATAAGGTGGCATTTTTTTGTTTAGAACTTACTGCCAATATTAGGCTTTTGCTGTTTCTACTTCACCATCTTGTTGGAAGATAGATTCGTCTGCCTGACCCAGTAGACGTGAGGTGATTGTTCCTGCTGTCATAGAGCCACTCACGTTAATAGCGGTACGGCCCATATCAATCAATGGCTCGATAGAAATTAGTAGACCCGCTAGTGCTACTGGCATATCAAGTGCCGATAGTACAATCAATGCTGCAAACGTTGCACCGCCACCCACACCCGCAATACCAAATGAACTGATCGTAACAATCGCAACCAGTGTCAGGATGAAGCTAATATCCATTGGATTAATACCGACAGTTGGCGCAATCATCACAGCCAACATCGCAGGGTATAAACCTGCACAGCCGTTTTGGCCCATGGTTGCACCAAATGATGCAGAGAAGTTTGAAACGCCTTCACCGTTACCCAACTGCTTAACCTGCGCATCTATGTTCAGTGGGATTGTGCCTGCGCTTGAACGAGAGGTGAATGCAAAGGTCAGTACAGGTAAAACCTTCTTCAGGAAGCGAATAGGATTAACGCCAACCAGAGAAACTAGCACAAGGTGCATAACCAGAATAATGGCTAAGCCTACGTACGATGCCATCACAAAGTTAATTAGGCTAAGAATGTCGTCAACGTTTGAACCCGCAACTACTTTGGTCATTAGGGCAAGTACGCCGTATGGCGTTAGGCTCAATACCATGCGTACCAATGTACGAACAATTTCTTGAGCAACTTGGACAAACTTCTCAAAGCTTGCACCAAGTTCTGGTTGAGTGCGGATAACACTGACGCCAGCTACACCAATGAAAGCAGAGAAAATAACGACAGCAATTGTCGATGTCGCACGGCTGCCAGCTAGATCTGCAAATGGGTTAGCTGGGAAGAAAGAAATAATCATGTCGGCAAAAGAGATTGCTTCCACTGTTGAAAGGCGAGTCTCTAACATTTCGCCTCGAGCAATTTCACGTGCACCCTGCACGATACCTTCTGCAGATAGACCAAACAGGTGGCTGACGAATAAGCCAATAACAGCAGATGCAGCTGTGGTTGCGAGTAAGATACCGATTGTTAAACCTGAAATCTTACCCAGTGAACCAGAGTCTTTTACTTTAACGATGGCACCAATGATAGACACCATGATCAATGGCATGATGATCATCTTCAGTAAACTGACATAGCCAGCACCCACAATATTTACATACTCTAGCGTGCTACCGATTACGGCATTGCCACCACCATAAACCACTTGTAGAGCGCCACCGAATAACACACCAAGACCAAGGCCAGTGAATACGCGCTTAGAGAGAGTTTGATCTGTTTTTTGCTGTTTCGCTAATAATGCGATGAGTAGGGCGAATATCGCCAAGTTTATAATCTGATACATAATCTCTAGCCACCTAACTTCTTGATATGTGAATCTTGTAATGACAGGAATCATAAAGAGGTCTGGTGTAAAACGGGAGCTGTTTTTATCGCTATCAATATATGAATTTCGCACAACTTATAACGTAAAACGCTATCAGAGCGTAATGTGGCGATATAGTGCTCATATAAAACAAAAAGCCAGCTAAGTTAAGCTGGCTTAATGGTTTTGCTAAATTGTGGAATATTTTTGCTTTTATCGACTGTCTAAAAAGACGAGCTATGACAACGCATCAGTGTGGCTGATAACAACGGCTGTTGTGGGTGATTCTTTATCAATTAGGTGCTCATTATTACCGATAATATTGCGTAATTTTTGCCACCATTGCCCCAACGTTTCATGCCAGTAACGCTCAGTTTGTTCTAAATACTTAGCTTGCGGGGTGTATTTTGCCCAAGGCTGTTCAATGTTACGGGTTGCTAAAAAGTTTGTTGGTGCAGGGGTCGGTTGTAAACCTGCTTCATTAAATTCAAATAATGCACGTTCCATATGGCTGGCTGATGTGACTAAGACTAAGTTCTTACTGCCAACAACAGATGATGCCTGGAAGGCTTCTTCCCATGTGTCTTTCGCTGTTTCTAGCAGCAGTATATCGGTTTTATTAACACCTAAAGCTAAAGCCACTTTTGCCATCATTCGCGCTTGGCTTGTGTCACTTCCGCCACCATAGCCAGATAGGATAATTTTAGCACTTGGGTATAAGCGATGAATTCGAATACCTTCGGTTAGTCGCATTAATGCGGTACGAGATAGCTGGGAGGTAATCGGCATTTCATGATCGATTACATGGCTGCTACCTAGTACCATTATATAGTCGACGGGTTGCTCATTAGGAATGAAAGGTTTGAATTTTCTTTCCATTGGTTTGAGCAATTCAGTCGCGATGGGTTGGAAAGCGAATAGAAATATCCCCAGTAACGAAAGAGTCAAAAGAAAAGAAGCAAAGCCTTTTCGTTTGGTAAACCACAACACCAATAAGCCCAATAAGCCTAAAATCAGCATCGCAGGGAGTGGCATGAGTAATGCCGATATCAATTTTTTTAGTTCAAACATACAATCTAGCCCGAAAAATCAGCAGTTGAGCTTAAAAAGACATCACAAGCCTTTATTCCTATAGAGCTTGTGAGAAAATAAACACCATTTTAGAACCGCTATCATAACGTAAAGCAGCCGTGATCAAAGATCGAAATTTTGACGACCTAGCGCAAAAATTTGCCAAAAACATTTACGGTACTGCCAAAGGGCAGATCCGACAGACTGTAGTATGGCAAGATTTGCAGCAAATATTAGCAGCATTGCCAGATGACAAACCGTTATCTGTGTTGGATGCTGGAGGCGGTGTCGGTCAACTGTCACAAAAGTTAGCTGAATTAGGCCATAAAATCACATTGTGTGATCTCTCTGGTGAAATGCTGAAATTGGCTGAGCAAGACATTGCCAAAAATGGCTTGCTTGAGCAGTATCGATTGGTTCACAGTGCTGTGCAGGATATTGGTGGGCATTTAGCGCAGAAGCCGGATTTGATTTTATTCCACGCCGTCATGGAGTGGTTAGCAGATCCGCAGCAGGCATTAGATTGTTTGCTAGAGCAAGTTAAGCCTGGTGGCATTATTTCGGTGATGTTCTACAACTACAACGGCCTGCTATTTAAGAATTTAATTTGTGGCAACCTGACGCACGTAGAAGAAGGGATGCCGCATCGTAAACGTTTCAAGCTTCAGCCTTATCAAGGCCTCAAACCTGATGATGTTTATCAGTGGCTTGAAGAGGGCGGTTTTCAGATCCTCGGTAAAACAGGTGTGCGCACATTCCATGATTATATGCGCGATACCATGGTTGGGGATTACAGTTTTGAACAAGTTCTTGAGATGGAGCAGAAGCTTTGTCGCCAAGAGCCTTATTTGTCGCTAGGGCGTTACATTCACGTGTACGCACAAAAGCCACTTACGGCAGAGGCAAATACTATTAACAGCAAAAAGGACAACGGATGAGTGAAGTTACCCAGACCGTTCCTGAGTTGGTAACTTGGGTTAAGCAGCATGATTTCTCGCTTAACTTACCAACTGAGCGGCTGGCGTTCTTGTTGGCGATTGCTGTTTTAAGTAGCGATCGCTTTGAAGAAGAGTTAGGAGAAGGTGAGCTGATTGACGCATTTCGCATAGTAAGCGACTTGTTTGAACAATCAAAAGAAACGCTCGCATTTCGTGCCAATAACGCCATCAATGAGTTGGTTCGCCAACGTCTTATTTCTCGTTTTACCAGTGAAGTGAACGACGGAGCGAGTATTTATCGCCTAAGTCCGTTGGCTTTGGGTATCACTGATTATTACGCGCGTCAGCGTGAATATTCGACACTGAAACTATCGATTCAGCTTGCCATGGTGGCAGATGAAATCAATAAAGCTGCTGTTGCTGCCAAAGAAGGCGGTGATGATAAGCACTGGCGTACCAACGTTTACGCAGTATTAAAGTATTCAGTTGCTGATATTTTCGATCGTATCGATTTAAACCAGCGCACCATGGACGAGCAGCAACAGCAAGTTAAACACGATATTGCTGAACTGCTTAACCAAGATTGGCAAGCCGCGATCACCAGTTGTGAAAGCCTGCTGAACGAAACATCGAGCACATTGCGCGAGTTGCAAGACACCTTGCAAGCCGCGGGTGATCAGCTGCAAACTCAGCTACTTGATATTCAAGAAGCGACTCAAGGCCATGAAGAACTTGATTTTGTTGATGGCATGATTTTCGTCTTACAGATGAAGCTTGATCGCATTATCAGCTGGGGTCAGCAAGCGATTGACTTGTGGATTGGTTACGACCGTCACGTGCATAAGTTTATCCGTACCGCGATTGATATGGATAAAAACCGTGCCTTTAGCCAACGCCTGCGTCAATCAGTAACGGATTATTTCGATAGCCCATGGCTTCTAACATACGCCGATGCCGAACGCTTACTTGATATGCGTGATGAAACATTAGTATTGCGCGATGATGAAGTAACAGGGTTAGTGCCGGAAGAAATGGAATTTGAAGAGATCAGTTTAGTGAACGATCAACTTGCCGAACAAGTTGCCGCTATGCTGCAAGCTCATAAAGCCACAGGGGCAGCCATTAACCTTAGTGCGCTACTGAAAGACTATCTTGCCGAGCATGAACACGCTCAGCATTTTGATTTATCGCGGATCGTTATCGATCAGGCCGTTCGATTAGGTTATTCCGAGTCGGACTTCAACGCCATTCAGCCCGATTGGGAAGCGATTAACGACTACGGAGCTAAGGTACAAGCCAATGTCATCGATAAATATTGAAGAATTTATGCCGGAGAAGTTGGCTAAAGCGATTGCTAACCCACTTTTCCCTGCACTTGATAATGCGCTCCGTTCTGGCCGCCACATTTCGAGTGAAGATTTAGATAACCATGCACTGCTAATAGATGCAGAGCGTGAGCTACATATGTTTTACAAGCGTTACAACGCAGAACTTGTTCGCGCGCCAGAAGGTTTTTTCTACTTACGTCCGCGTTCAACATCGTTGATCAGCCGCTCTGTATTAGCAGAAGTTGATATGCTGGTAGGTAAAGTACTTTGTTTCCTTTATCTAAGCCCAGAGCGTTTAGCGCATGAAGGTATTTTCACTAACCAAGAATTGTTCGACGAGCTAATGACCTTAGCCGATGAACAAAAACTGATGAAGTTAGTGACCAACCGTGCATCAGGATCAGATTTAGATCGTGAAAAGTTATATGACAAAGTGAAAACATCGCTTCGCCGTTTACGTCGCTTAGGCATGATTATCCCTGTGGGTGAAAACGGCAAATTCCGCATTAGCGAATCGGTTTTCCGCTTTGGTGCCGACGTACGCAGCGGTGATGATGTGCGTGAAGCACAACTTCGCTTGATCCGTGATGGTGAAGCTGTTGTACACCAACAGGAACCAAGCCAATCAAGCTTGCTTGATGATCACGAAGAACATGAAGAACATGAAGAACAATTAGAGCTCCCAACAGAGCCTGAACAAGAAGGTGAAGTGTGATGGAACGCGGTAAGTATCAATCGCTCACCATGGTTAACTGGAACGGCTTTTTTGCTCGTACCTTTGATATCGATAACCTAGTAACAACCTTATCGGGTGGTAATGGTGCAGGTAAGTCGACCACCATGGCAGCATTTATCACTTCATTGATCCCAGATCAAAGCCTGCTGCATTTCCGTAACACCACGGAAGCGGGTAGTTCTGCATCTTCTCGTGATAAAGGCTTACACGGTAAGCTAAAACCAGGCGCGTGTTACTCAGCGCTTGATGTGGTTAACTCAAAAAACCAACGTATTATCTTTGCGGTACGCCTACAGCAAGTGGCGGGCCGTGATAAGAAAGTGGACATTAAGCCTTTCATTATTCAAGGCTTGCCGTCACACATTAAGCCAACTGAAATCTTGGTTGAGACGCTGTCCGAAACACAAGCGCGTGTTCGCCAGTTGAACGAAGTAAAAGACGGCATTGCTGATATTGAAGGCGTAGTATTCAAAGCCTTTAACTCAGTAACGGATTACCATGCGCAAATGTTTGAATTCGGTGTATTACCGAAGAAACTGCGTAACAGCACTGACCGTTCTAAGTTCTACCGTTTGATTGAAGCATCGCTATACGGTGGTATCTCAAGTGCGATCACTCGTTCACTGCGTGATTACCTATTGCCGCAAAATACCGGTGTTAAGAAAGCATTCCAAGATATGGAAGCGGCGCTGCGTGAAAACCGCATGACGCTTGAAGCGATCAAGTTAACGCAAAGTGATCGTGATTTGTTTAAGCACTTGATCTCTGAAGCAACTAACTATGTTGCCGCTGACTACATGCGTCACGCCAACGATCGCCAACAGCGTTTAGACAAAACATTACGTTTACGTGGTGAACTACTTGGCTCACGCCAAAGCTTGATGGATCAGCAAACGACGCTATCCAATCATACCGTAGAGTTAGATGAACTGGCGGAACGCGAATCTGCATTAGAGCAAGATCATCAAGCTGCATCGGATCATTTACAGCTTGTACAAACCGCGGTTCGTCAGCAAGAAAAGATCACGCGCTATAAAGAAGATCTTGAAGAGCTAACAGAGCGCCTTGAAGAGCAAGTTATGGTGGTTGAAGAAGCCGCGGAACAACTTGCAATGGCTGAAGAGCAAGCGCTATTAACAGAAGAAGAAGTTGATAGCCTGAAAACACAATTAGCTGACTATCAACAAGCGTTAGATATGCAGCAAACGCGTGCACTTCAATACCAACAAGCGGTTCAAGCACTTGAAAAAGCCCGTGACTTGTCTGGTGACGAGCAACTTCTGGCTGACAGTGCGCCAGCTTACCTTACGCAGCTTAAGCAAACTGAAGAACAAAAAACCACGGCACTATTGGCACTCAAGCATAAGCTTGATATGTCATCAGCGGCTATTCAGCAGTTTGAAAAAGGCTTACAGATTGTTACTACCATCGCGGGTGCTGTTGATCGCGCACAAGCAGGTACAAAAGCACAAGAGCTGATTGCCCAGGCGCGTCAGCTTCGCCATGTTGCTGAACGCGGAGAACAGCTTAAAGCGCAATACCGCGACTTAGAGCGTAGTGTACGTCAGCAACGTCAAGCTAAAGAGTTAGCAGAGACTTACAGTAAACGTTTTGCTACTAACATTGATGGTGACCTTGCATTAGCAGAAGAGCAAGCACGCCATGAAGCAACACTTGAGTCGCTTGAGCAAACGCAAGAAAACTTAGTTGAGCAGCGTAGCGAATTACGTGGTCAAGAACAGCAACTAGCGGTACAAATCAAGCAGCATGAAGCAAAAGCGCCAGCTTGGATTACAGCAAGTGATGCGCTAGAAAAACTGGCAGATCAATCTCAGTTTGAGTTGTTTGATAGCAATGCTGTTATGCAAGCGATGCAACAAACTTTGGATAGCGAACGTCAAGTATCAGCAATGCGTGATCAACTGGCACAGCGTAAGAGCCAGTTAGACATAGACATTGAGCGTTTAGCACAGCCTGGCGGTAGCGGCGACTCTGAATTACGTGCATTAGCCGATACGTTAGGCGGCACCATGCTGTCTGAAATTTACGACGATATCACGCTAAGCGATGCGCCATATTTCAGTGCGATGTACGGCCCTGCGCGTCACGCAATTGTGGTGCCTGATCTTAAAGGCATCAAAGATAAGCTGATTGCGCTTGAAGATTGTCCTGACGATCTTTACATCATTGAAGGCGATGCCGATTCATTTGATGACAGCGGCTTTGATGTTGATGAACTAGAACAAGCTGTTTGTGTTCACCTAAATGATCGCCAACTTCGTTACTCTCGTTTCCCGAAAGTACCACTGTTTGGCCGTGCGGCACGTGAACAACGCCTTGAGCATTTGCGTGAAGAGCGCGATCAAGTAGTAGAAGATCACGCAAAAGCGGCGTTTGATTCACAAAAACTACAGCGTCTATACCAAAGCTTTAATAGCTTTGTAGCAACATACATGTCGGTTGCGTTCCAGCCAGATCCAGAAGCTGAACTGAAAACAGCACGTGATAAGCGTAACCAGCTTGTTCGCCAGCTTTCAGAAATGGACGCGCAAGAACAGCAACAACGTAGCCAGTTAACAGCCGCACGTGAAGGTTTAACGTTATTGGGTAAATTAAGCCCAATGGTTAACCTGCTAGAAGATGAGACTATTGTTGAGCGTTTTGCTGAAATCGAACAGCAGCTTTCTCAACTTGATGAAGCGCGTAACTACCTTGACCGTCACGGTAAGGCAATTTCTGAGCTTGAAGGTTTAGTTTCGGCACTGAATGTCGACCCGCAGCAATTTGATGCGCTAAATATTCAATATCAAGATGCAGACCAAACGCTGCAAGCGTTGAAAAAAGAGATCTTTGCTGTTGCTGATTTAGCAGAGCGTCGTCATCACTTTGGTTACGCAGATTCTGTTGAGCTACTTGGTAAGAGTTCAGAACTGAATGAACAGCTAAAAGCTAAACTAGTTGCTGCTGAACGTGAGCGTAACCGTTGCCGCGATGCGTTAAAACAAGCACGCGCACAAGCTAACCAGTACAACCAGTTAATGGCGTCGCTGAAGAGTTCACACCAAGCCAAACTGGAAACAGTGCAAGAGTTTGAGCGTGAGCTACAAGAGCTGGGTGTTCGTGCGGATGTGGAAGCAGAAGAACGTGCACGCGTTCGTCGCGACGAATTGAATGAACGCTTACATACTTCACGTACTCGTCGTAGTCAGCTTGAAAAATCAATCACTTCGATTGAGCTAGAAATGAAAGGCTTGGTAAAACGTCTACGTAAAGTAGGCAAAGAATACCAAGACATACGTAAGCTGGTGGTTAACGCGAAAGCGGGCTGGTGTGCAGTCCTACGTTTAGCGCGAGAAAATGATGTTGAACGTCGTCTACATCGTCGTGAAATGGCATACATGTCTGCTGATGAATTACGTTCATTGTCTGATAAATCACTGGGTGCATTACGTCTCGCGGTTGCGGATAATGAAGACCTGCGTGATTCACTGCGTGCATCGGAAGACATTTCACGTCCTGAGCGTAAAGTGCTGTTCTACATTGCGGTATATCAACACCTGCGTGAACGTATTCGCCACGATATCATTCGTACCGACGACCCAGTTGAAGCGATTGAAGAGATGGAAGTTGAGCTAGCGCGTTTAACGGAAGAGCTAACGGCTCGTGAACAACGCTTGGCAATCAGCTCTGACTCTGTTGCGAATATCATTCGTAAAACGATTCAGCGTGAGCAGAACCGTATTCGCATGCTAAACCAAGGCCTCATGAACATTGGTTTTGGGCAGGTGAAAGGTGTGCGTCTAAACGTGAAAGTACGTGAAACTCATGAATCACTACTGTTTGGTTTAGCGGAACAACAAGATCAACACCAAGATTTGTTCGGTAACAATCGTCTGACCTTCTCTGAGGCAATGGCTAAGTTGTTCCAACGCTTGAACCCGCATATCGACATGGGTCAACGTTCACCACAAATATTGGGTGAAGAGTTACTGGATTACCGTAACTACCTAGAACTCAGCATTGAAGTGAACCGTGGTACAGACGGCTGGCTACAAGCGGAGTCGGGTGCGTTATCAACGGGTGAAGCGATTGGTACGGGTCAGGCAATCTTGCTGATGGTTATCCAAAGCTGGGAAGAAGAATCTCGCCGCTTACGTGGTAAAGATATTATTCCTTGTCGCTTACTGTTCTTGGATGAGGCCGCGCGTCTGGATGCGAAATCTATCTCGACCTTGTTCGAGCTATGTGACCGCCTAGACATGCAATTATTGATTGCGGCACCTGAAAACATCAGCCCTGAAAAAGGTACCACCTATAAGCTGGTGCGTAAGATCTTTAAAGATCGTGAACACGTTCATGTGGTGGGATTACGTGGTTTTGGCCAAGAACCAAAGCCGCAGGTCAACATTCAAGATATGCTTGATTTAAAGCCCGCGAGTGTTGAGTAACAACGCAATAAATAAAACATAGATTAATTCAAAGGTCAGTATTTACTGGCCTTTGTTGTTTTCAGCATCTGCAAACCTTGTTCCTCACTACGACTCTATTCTGACATTCATCACATTGACTCGAAATTGCATATTTTGTCTTGTTGGTAAGAAGTTTTTCTCAATCGTTGAGAACACCTCAGATAACCTTTTTCCTTCTCGTATAGCACCTAAAATTTCATTACCAATCTGATTAATTCCGTTCGCAGCCGTGTTAATCACATTGGTCTGTTGGCTGATTTCATTATTCAGTACAACGATGATAAATCGAATAAGAACATAGCAATAAGCAGCAATATAACAGTGGTGACAACGCCACAACAGTAGCGGCCTATTTTCATTTGTCGTAGGGGTGATGACATGAAAAATATAATAGTGATAGTGCTCACCATGTTTGTGGTGGGGTGTGGTGGTTCTGATGGCGACTCTGATGCTGGGGGAGCTGCGGTGAATGCGGGTGATGGGGCCTCTTCATCGGTTCAAGTGCCAGTATCAGCAGATGTTGCAGAGTCACCAGCACCAGAAACACCAACCGATAAAGATGTATCCCAAGTGTGTGTCGCCATTGATGGCATGACCTTTATCAATAATTTAGGTGATATCGTTAATTGGACACCAGAATCATTTGAACAGACAGCAAGCTCAGAAGATTGTGTGCCAGTAGACGGTGATATTCCTGTTGATGGTGATGGTAATCCAATGTTTGTTGTTCTGAATTTAACGGATTTAACCGGTGTTGATCTGGTTCGTTTATTAGAAGACAAACTCATGCTGGCTGGCGATTATGTATCGGTAGCGCTATCGACGATTGACCAAGGTGGTTACGGTGATATTTTGGATACACCTTACTCACATGTTCGCGATATTTTTGGTGATTTAAAGCCGCTGAATATTGCTGATGAGTTAACGTTTGAAGGGCTAAACCTGAACTTTGATGTTCCACAGACCATCACTTTGGCTTTTGATTTGCGTAATATGCTGCAATTAAAAGGTGATGCGTATGAAATGAAGGACAGAGGTTTACGTATCGTCAACAATAATGAAGCTGGGAACATCATAGGGAATATCAACCCTTCCGCATGTGCCTCTTCAATGGTTGATGCCTATATTTATTTATACGAAGTCCATGGAGAGACAACAGGTGAAACAGGCGGAGAGCCTAATTATGGCGATATGGGTTCTGAATATGCGCCCGTCTTAACCGCAAAAGTCAGTAAAGAAAATACCTACGAATTTAAACATATTCCATCGGGTGATTATGACTTAACACTTGTATGTAATGGTTTGTTCGATTTACCTGATGTTGTAAATGATTTGCTGAATGTTGATTCAAGCCAAAAAGGCTATTCGGTGGGTAAAGATGTATTGAGTATTGATTTTTAACTATCGGACAGCGATTTCATGATGAAATAAACGCCAGCTAATATGCTGGCGTTGCTTTTTTATTCAGCTTAAATTCAAGAATAGGGGATAGACTAGTCATTTATGTACGATCAATCTCTCATTACTAGCACTTTATTTCTCTTCATATATCGATAATAACTCCCTGACCAGACAAGCTTAACTGCGAATTGTTAGTCAATGTAGACATTCATGCCTACATTAAAGTGGTTGTTTTTTAATCACCCAATAGATAAATTCATTTCCAAGATTTTTGAGACAAGCAACTTGAGAGAACGTTTTATGCCAGCAGTTATGACTTTAAAAAATGTTGTTATCGGTGCGATGTTTGGTTTTGCCGCAACAGGGTATGGCATCGCATCAGCGCATGCTTCTGTAACAACAGCGCCAGATAACCACTTATTATCCACTCTTAAGTATGTAGAGCTTGAAGCCGAACAAGGCGATAAAAATATGCAGCTGTTTCTTGGTCGTGCATATATAGAAGGAAGTAATGGTCTAAAGGCAGATCCACTGAAAGGTATGTATTGGCTAAAAAAAGCGGCGGATGATACACCTGCAGTACAAGCGATGATTGGTGATTTATTTAAAAATGGCCGTGGTTTACCCCGCGATAATCAAAAAGCAATTGAGTGGTATACCAAAGCCGCGAATGAAGGCTCTGTCCCAGCCATGGTTGAATTGGGTCATTTCTATGCTTCTGGTGGTGGCACAGGTAAAACAGATTGTGCTAATGCCATTAAATGGTTTAATGACGCGTCAAATGCAGGGTCGATGGATTCTAAGCGCAACTTAGTATGGCTATACGCGACATGTTCAGATAAAGAGCAACGCGATGGAGAACGTGCACTTAAGTTAGCGAAGCAGATTATTAAACGCTCTGCCTCGAATGATGCCGGTGATTACGATAACCTTGCAGCCGCTTATGCTGCGTGTGGTGAATTTAACGATGCAGTAAAAGCGCAGCAAGTTGCCTTAAGCAAACTTGAAGGCAAAGACAATCAGCGTATTACTAAGTTCTCGAAACGTTTAGAACTCTATAAGCAGAATCAAACGATTTATAGTGCATCGTTGTAACCAATAGCATGAAGTAACCCCTTCTTAAATACTGCTTTAAAAGCCACCGTTACGACGGTAATGCCGTTCACTTAAGGTGAGCGGCTTTCTTATTTTTGGCATATCGTTGAGGTCTTGGTTTTACCGTTCTTGGGA
>NZ_NOIF01000103.1 GCF_002265265.1 Photobacterium sanguinicancri | reverse complement strand
AAAGAAGTAATAAATGTTGTATTTTAAGATGTTAGCGTAGTTAAATTGACATTCATCAAGGAGGGATGATGCAAAAAAAGCCAACTCTTGCCTGTCTTTCTTTGCTTTATTGCTACGTTTTTAGTCATTCAACCTTTGCTAGTGAGTATCAGTCAGAAACAGCCAAACATGCCCCTGAGCCAAGCTCTCCTAACTTTGCAAAAGCTGCCGCAGTTAACAAAAAACCTAACGATGCTGAAGCCGAATCAGATCTAATTTGGAAAGGGGTAACCAGCTCTTTTGATGTACCCTTTGAAGATTGGAGCAAATCACGAAGCGAAGATGATAGTTGGTTAAAGGGCTTAAGTGGTAACTTAGGATTAGGGCATCCGCTACTACAAACGCAAGCAGCCAACGTACCTGCAAATGCGACAAGTGGCCCAGCAAACAATAATACGATTGGTACCCTATCACTTAAATATGTAGTGCTAGGCAACTGGTTTGTCTCTGGCACGCTCTATTACTATATAGACAAAGAACAGCAACAACCTTGGAATCCGGATTTCACTTACGTCTTTGGCTACAGTGATTGGCGCCCTTACACCTTTAGCCTTTTATATTCTAATTACGGTGGAAACCGCTTTAACGGCACAGATGAGCAGCCTGTTACCAACTTTAATCAAGGTACGTGGGCACTGGGTTGGAAATTCCCTATCACTAAACCCTTTGTGGATTGGCTAACTTTTACTGATGACGGCGCCATTGGTTGCCAAGTCGACTTTAATTACACCCCTGAGTATTTTGATCTCGCTTCAACTAGCTATAAAAACGGCCATAAGACGTTAAGTTTGGGATGTAAATATTCCATTTACGGTAATTGGTATGTCAACGGCACTGCTTTCTACTATTTTGACCGATCGCAACGCCAGCCATGGAATCCTGATTTCACATATGGTTTTGGCTATTTCGATTGGCATCCAGGCACATTTACACTGCAATACAATAACTACTCGGGTAACCGTTGGAATCCATCCGATCGGGGAGAAGATACAGGCCGATTTAAAGATGGATCTCTGACTTTAGCCTACTCTTTTTCCTTCTAATTGCATTTTGCAAAATGTTCGTTAAACAGCCCCTCGAGACGAAGGTAACAATGTAATGGTTGGCGACTTGGGTAGTAACGATTACTTCCTCGCTGGCGATGCTAACGGACAGTTTGTTTGTTCTGGTGCAGAGTCACTCGATTAACAAGGCTTTAGCTGGACACTAGATAGCAGCAGCTCAAGTATGGACAGTAACTTACAAGCGGCCTACGAAGCCCAAAACATTGATGTGAGTTCACTCACTGGTTACACCTTCAGTAATAGTGAAGGCAAAGAGGTTACTACCTGGAGTGATAGCGATAGCCAAAACATCAGTTTCAACGACGCTGATATTTAATTTCACACAACCGTGGCGCTGCTAAAAATAACAAGCGCAGACAAAAATGCCGATACAAACCGTATCGGCATTTTGGTGTTTATTCGTTACAGACTTATCTGCAAACACATTGTAGCGTTAGAGCAGCTGCGCCCTGCCTATCACTGCGTTAGCTGAGTCACTGCCGAACCAATCGTAAACTTAACTTTAGACAACTCTTCTTTAAACGCTTGTTTGTCATCGATGTAGCTCATGGCATCATCCAGTAAATCATCTGATACCAACTCAGTGAAACTGACGTCTCGCGCTGTTTTTAAAATCCCCATCGCTGGTGAATACCAAAACTGACTATCGACAGCCAACTGATCAGTCTGGCGACCATCGCAAGAAAGCGTATATTGATACGCTGTATTCACTTTAACAGCTTCAAAGTTGAGGTCTTCAACTGCGAGGGCTTCGCGTGATGCCTGAGGTTGAAAAGTTTTGGTGACGGTATACGTACACTTTTCTGTTAGTACATTAGTAAAATCTTCATCTACATCACGTAACGAATTCTTAAATGAAAAACCAATTGGGAATAAGCCTTCGTAATCAATCAGCGTGGTAATAGAGCGGCTAAATGCATCATCAGCAAAATCGTCATCACTGATCGCCTCTTGATCTAACGCATTCACTAACCGCGTCACAGGAAAGAGTAATGTCTCTTTTTGTTTTTCAGCCAACAGGACAACATCACTCAGCTGCAAGTCATACGTGGCAGTGAACGACATCCCCTCATCCAGCGTGCTTAGCTTAGTCGGAAACATCATCTCTGCGCCCATACCATCATGATGAATATTCATCACCCAGCGAGCACCGTCATCGTGCGTATCGAAAATATAGAAATAACGTGTTGTTTGGCCAACTTCCTGACCGAACTTCACTTTATATTGATATAAATGACGGTTCTGTACATCAAGCGGCTCATCAAATAAATCGGCGTATTGCACAGCTAAACTAGCTGAACGCGCTTTACTTAAACGTTTAAACTGGGAAAGGGTCGTCTTTTCGTAAAAGCGTTTGTGCTGCCCAAATTGAATGTAAGGCTGCATAACAACACTTTCAAATCGACCAAATTCGAAACTTTTCGTTAAGGGGTAATCTATATCGCTTAAAAGTCGGTCTTGTATATTAGTTGTTGAACTACAACCTACTAACAATAACGCACATCCAACAACAAATCGCATTTCTATATACTCAACAAACTGTTACAGTCGTCCAGTATACCGAAATGCGACCATTGATAAATAATAATTTTATCTACAACGGAAATATCACTCAACTGAATAATACATAACCTCTGCATAATACATATAAGGCTAATCTTTAAAGCAGATTTTCCTATTTTGGGATGTTATTTGACTGTCATTTGAGATAACAAAAAAGTAATATTCTTGTTTCATTTCGTATTTTTGAATAAAAGTACGAATGTGATTAAGTACACTTTTCGCCTCATTATAACGGTACAAATAATCTTTATCACACTCGTTCACCACGTTAAGATCAACACGTAAATGATTAAACTGTGCCATTAATTTATCTATACGTTTTTCATTTTCAACTTCTAGAGCTGAACTCGCATACAGTTTATCGAACTCTGCTTTTTTCTTTTCCCAGTCATCGACATCGCCCATCTTGGAGTTAACATTAGCCTCTTGCAGAGCTAAAGCTTCACGCTCTTGTGCCAAAGCATGTTCAGATGAGCGAATACGTGCTTTCCCTTTACTTCGCTCTTTAGATAAATTGCGTTGATAATCTAACTTCATCAACCTCAAGGCCGCATCTTTGTCAGCATTATCTTCAAGTAACTGTTCAAGTTTTTCATTCAACAAATTCACGGTCAAATTATTGTCCGCAAGTAATTCACTGGCTAAGCTAACATTGCCTTCCAGCTCAATAACATCTTGCCCCTGATGATCCAGCTCAACCAACAGCTCATTAATTTGATCACGCTGATCAACAATGATCGCTTCTTTTTCCACCAGCTGTTCTATACGTTCTTGATGCTGATAATGTTGCCAAACCACAGTAATCGTTAGAGTAACCACTAGAGTAAAAACAGCAACGGCAGAGACCGTCAGCCTAGATTTACCATGCAATGTCGCTATGTAAGAATACATGGCTGAGTTTTTCCACTTCCCTTCTAACCGACCAGTATTTTGAGGAAGTATGACCTTATGATTTGATGAATTTACGCGTTGTTTATTCTTTCTCATTGTACTTTCCCATGCCTTTACCCTAGGCAACTGCCATTACTTTTTCTCGACACTTCGGACAAAAATACGAACGCTTGTGAATTTGAGCCTCACAATAAGGACAGGTAATATGTTTGCGGTCTTTACTCAAACATAAAAGTAATACACCTATGGGTCCTAAGACATAACCCAATAAAATACCTGCAACTAAATTCCCCTTGTGATAACCAATACCAACCGCAAGGAAAAAGAAAAACAAATAAAAGCATAACCAAAACACAATCATGATAAGTCTCCTACTTACGACTCTCTAAAGGCACGGTAATACGAACTAAACAAGGGAGCAGAAAGGTATCTAAACTTGCACTGCTGAGCACGCGATCAAAGAGCTGTAAGCTATAAATCGGCAGAGTAAGCACTAAAAAGTTAATCGCCAGACTGAATAGCCCGACAAAGAGTAAGTCTCTCTTACAATCTGCAAATGCTTTATCTAAATGGGTGAGCAGCAAATTCACTCTCCATACTCCACTAGTGTTATATGAAGTATAGACATCAATGCTGATATGTTAGCTTTTTTAGACTCGCAAACGTCACTAAATTAGTTGAAATCGCTCACTAATTTCATAACCAGCGGCTTGTTCTCGATGGCTCTCTTTAATAATCCAATTTAGTGGATGACGCACCCAAGGCTGAGGGTCATTTACAGGAAAAGCCGATGAACAACGTAGGCCAACCACTTGCCAGCCCAAAGCTTCACATGTATCGATACAACGTTGCGCATGCCATGCCTGTGCCACAACCACGATTTTACGCTTATCTGTTAACCCTAATGCAGCTTTTGCTACATCCGTTGTTGTTTGATACTCGTTAGCCTGAATACTGAACATCGGGGTAACGCCATCGACCATATCGCCATGCGCTGCAATTTCTTGCTGCATTAATAGAGGCAGTAATGGCCGTGTGCTAACACAAGCTTGTGCAACTCGATATAGCTCTTCATTCACCGAAGGAGCATCACCAAAAGAGAAAGCCAGTACCGCATCAGCATCTGCTACCTCACCATAAGGCTCTAAGAATAGCTGCGTTTGTGATAGATATGTTTTAACCATCATGGCTGATGTACGTGGTAACACATAACGACGAGAGGCATAATTAATAGGCGCGTGAGTTGCCGTTAGGCGTAATGCTAACGCATCACAACCGATTTTAAGCTGATGCGGAATATCAGAGAGAAACTCAACAATATGTGGTGCGGTCACAGGGTAGCCTTATTTAAATTAAGTCACTTCCCTGAGATACCTAACGCGGCAGTCCATGCATGGATGGTAACGAAATGCGTGTTAATTATACAGGGATCTACCCTGATGCTTTAATGAATTATTTAGTTTATTGTCGAATTCTCATAATTAAGAGTAACCCGCTTTCTTATGATTCATCGGGATAATAAACTTTAAGATCACAGCCTCTACCTTCAAGCTTGATTTAGCTTTTATTTAACATATAGTTAGTTAATTCAAGGATGAATATGTCTATGTAGGTTTACCTGAAAATGAGATGGTTCCCACGCACACAGCCTTACCTAACAACAGCACTGATGCTGGGTTTTGTGCTGAATGCACCATCAAGCTATGCCGAAAATACAGGTGATACCCCGCGTTTTTTCGGGGGGCGCACTGTCATACAAGCTGTTGATGACAGTAAAGCGAGTGTTATTGAGTTTCAACGTCGGAGTATCTCACCCGTTATCACTTCACTTGAAGAACAAACAGCCCCTGATGAACCGGCTATATTGCAAGGTAATATAGAACACGTTATCGCCGAGCACTCTCAGAAAAAATCACGTCATCCCATGTATTTGCACTCGGCGCCAAACCTACTTAATCGCGAAGACCAACTGCTCGTTAAAAAAGCGCGTTATTATGTCGACAGCAACTGGAATAAGACAACAGGGCTTATTGATTCAGTTCAGGGTTACACTCATGCCACAATGTGGGATATAGGAAGCAGCATTGGCGCCATTTTGGCACTGGAATACCTTGGTGAATACTCCACATTACAAACTAATGCGATGCTTGAAAAAACACTATCAACCTTAGTGAATTTACCTTTATATAAAGGCACACTGCCGAATCGGCAATATAATACAAAAACAGGGAAACCGTCTGGATCATTAAGTAACACCCAAAGTAATGGGAATGGCTGGTCCGCACTGGATATAGGCCGATTGCTTATTTGGCTGAATATTGCAGCCAACTATAAACCCGAACTTGCCGATGACATTAAAGCTATCATTTCTAAATGGGACATCGCCAAATCTGTCCACCAAGGCACCTTGTTCGGTGAGTACAAATCTAAAAAATCGGCCACCTACCGCCAAGAAGGCCGACTTGGCTATTTGCAATATGCTGCACAAGGTTTTTCAATGGAGGCTTTGGATGTATCAGAAGCGCTGGAGCCAAAATACAGTGAACATGTAACCATAGATAACGAAGAGGTCTATATCGACATTCGTAATCTCCCCTACTTCACCACCGATCCCTATGTTTTACAGGCCATTGAATTAGGCTATCACGACCTATGGTGGAATCAATTAGACGCTCTTTATAGCCTTCATAAAGCACGTTATGACCAAACCCAAAAACTCACTATTTTTGCTGAAGACGCAATGAGCCAATCCCCATGGTTTGCGTATAATAATATTCACTTTTATGGTAAAAATTGGCTTTCAACAGCCCCCGGTGGTAAGCCCATCGAGAATGGCCAAGCATTTAGCAACAAAGTCGCCTTTGGCTTAAGCGTGCTATACAAAGACAGCTATAGCCAGTTGCTATACACAACCGTGGTGAACAACAGTTTAAACAACCGCTCTATTCCAACAGGCTTATACAAAGCAAACTCCCCCAACACCGCTTATAACATTAATACCAACTCGCTAATTTTGGTGTCTTTGTGGTACAAACAGCGCGGCTACAAGCCAATTTATGACTACCTTCCGCCCAGTTATACCCTTCAATAAAGTAAGTAACAGCAACCGTAGGTTATCTAATCTCAAATAGTGCATTTTGTCTTAATGATGATACACAAGCCTTATAATGACTTTATATATCACAGCTACACTGGTAATACGCCTTTAATCAATAGATGCCATTATGCTAACCATTAAATCACTAACTCCGCTTGCCTTTATGGCTTGCGCTTTTCTTTCGCCTTCTATTTTTGCTGCCAATACCAATAATAACTTTGTTGACCCACTCGACACGTTAAATTCAGATATTTGGTGGAAGTCAGACGGCTGGAGTAATGGTTTTCCATTTGTTAATCGCTGGGAAGGAGAAGCGGTTACCTTTTCAGAGGATCAGGGTATGGCGATTACCCTAAGTAAAACGCCACTCAGTGACGGTAGCAGTGATTATCAATCAGGCGAGCTACGCAGTCATGATTTCTATCGTTATGGCTGTTTTGAAGCAGATATAAAGCCCGTTAATGAGCCAGGCGTAGTCAGCGCATTCTTTTTATTCGCAGGGCCTTACGATAAAGATGAAAACAGTAACGGCATGCACAATGAAATTGATATCGAGTTTTCAGGTGATAATACCAACGTAGTCCAAATCAACTACTGGACGAATGATGATCGTTACGAAAATAGTAACGAGAAACTGATTTATTTAAACTTTGATGCATCGGAAGATTATCACCGCTATGCCATCAAGTGGACAAACAAACAGATCAAGTGGTATATCGATGGCGAGCTGGTACACACAGAAAAAAACACACCAGAAAACCCGACCCCATCGGCGAAAGACTCAAGCTTACGCATTATGGCTAATGTCTGGTTAACCGATTCTCGTATCTCTAATTGGGCGGGCGAATATACAGAAGCAGGCCAAACACCTACGGCCTATTTCCGCAATGTTAGCTACACCCAAGGTGCAAAATGCAAAATAGCGCCATAATCAGGGCCTGCTTGTGCTCTTCAGCCATTAATGCTGTTTGATCCGCACTACACGCATCACTTCAATTTCAAACCCTGCAACAGATTCACTATCTGGGTAATAAGTTAAATTAACTTGCTGCCCTTTTAATGATTTGTACTTCTTCGTTCGACGAAACTTAAATGGTGCATCGCAACCTTCAATCATGATGGTATGCAATATCCATTCACCATCATCTCTTTGGGTGTGCGACTGCACTTTTTTACCATCGGAATGGATCAGATTGTCATGTTTATTAAGAAGCTTATCAACGGGAGATTTCATGTCGGGGCCAACCAGTATTTATTGAAACAAAGGTTTAGCAAAGGTAGCTAATACCGAGTTCATCAATAACCAAATCATTCTTGCCAGTGAGATCATTAATGGCATTGGTATCACTTTCTACACTTCGCTAGCTTTAGCATTGTATCACTTTTAAGAAAGCTAGATGCCATTCTTCGCTATACTTTTATCATCAATACAAAACGCTTCTCGGTATTTTTATATTGATAATAGTAACGCCCTTAGGTCTTAGCGTTGCCCGTGTATTCGGGCAGCGTTTCCTCACTATTGTCACTTCACAGATGCTGCCCTTACATACACTCTTCCAATGTTCACGCCTTTAAACACAGGAAGCCTTCACTTACTTTACTCGCAGTGAGGCGAGCATCACATCAACCCGCCTCATAGCTACTTGCTTCCTAATTAACAATGCAATATAAATGCCAAATTTACTATTACCTTTCCTTTGCCTTCCCACAAACAAAAACAGAGAGCCGAAGCTCTCTGTTTCAAATTCATGATCAAGCTATTGAGGGTTATCTTAGAAAGATAAGAACACACCAGCAATCGTTGCGCTCATTAAGTTTGCTAAGGTTGCAGCAAAGATAGCTTTAAAGCCTAAACGCGCGATATCAGGACGACGGCTTGGTACTACACCACCTAAACCACCCATTAGCATTGCAATAGAAGTTAAGTTAGCAAAACCACATAACGCGAAAGTCACAACGGCTTGAGAGTGCGCGCTTAACTGATCTTTCACTACCATTAAATCCGCAAAAGCTACAAATTCATTAACGGCAATCTTCTTACCAATTAGGCTTGCAGCAATGGTCGCTTCAGACCACGGCACACCAATCAACCAAGCTACAGGTGCAAACAAGTAACCGAAGATAAGCTCAAGGCTTAAATTATTAATACCGAACCATTCACCCACATGGCCTAAGCCACCGTTGATTAATGCGATAAGGCTGATAATCGCCAGTAAGCTTGCACCTACTGCCATTACGATTTGCAAACCACCAAGCGCACCACGAGTTGCTGCATCAATAATATTTACAGGCTCGTCATCTTCCGCATCATCAGATGCTTGATTATCTTCATCAACTACTTCGGTTTGAGGAACCAAAATCTTAGCCATCATTAAGCCAGCAGGTGCAGACATGAAGCTAGCTGCGACTAGGTAACTGATATCGACACCCAAACCTGCGTAACCCACTAATGTGCCACCAGCAACAGATGCCAAGCCGCCAACCATTACAGCGAATAGCTCAGAACGGCTCATTTTCGCTAAGTAAGGACGAACAACTAAAGGAGCTTCAACTGAACCCACAAAAATGTTTGCTGTTGCAGACATAGATTCTGTGCGTGTTGTTCCAAGAATGCGTTGCAACATGCCACCAATGGTACGAATGATGAAACCCATTACGCCAAGGTAGTAAAGAACGGAAATAAGTGCAGAGAAGAAAACAATTGTTGGCAGTACATTAACCGCGAAGATAAAGCCAAGCTTAAACTGTGCTAGTTCACCAAAAAGGAACTCAGTACCAACACGACCGTAATCGATGATACCAGACACTGCATTTGACACGCTGTTAAGCACATTACGCCCAACAGGTACATATAGAATGAATCCCGCAAACACTAGCTGGATAGCAAAAGCACCACCCACAGTGCGCCATTTAATTGCGCGACGGTTTTCTGAACATAAGATAGCAACCGCAAAAAGCGTAAATACGCCTAAAATGCTGACCAAATAATTCAAGGTCATTCTCCACAGTAGTTTTTTTAGTAAACGATTGCGGAGGCATTCTATGCATATTACAAAGTGTGACAAGGATCAAATTGTTACACTCATTTACACTTTGGATACACAAGTTCGATTTTTTGATGCTTTTATCAGCAAAGCAAACGAAAACAACCTGATTGGTGCATATATGGGATACTCTTGTTTCCATGAGTGACAATGATCACATTATTAAGCACCATAAATACATCAGTCATGGTGATATATTGCACAACATCACATGCAAACGTTACCGCAATACGTTGTCCCAATAGACAGGTTCACCTATGTGCCCCCGTACAAACTCGATAAAAGCATGCACTTTCTTAGGTAAAAATTTGTAACGAGGGTAAACCGCGTACAAAGGCATGTGCTGGCTCAGCGTCCAATCAGGCAATAAGCGCACTAACTTTCCCTCACTGAATTCTTTATCCAGTAGGTAAGTCGCTAAATATCCAATCCCATTGCCGGTGAGTGTTGCGTCTAAGATGGCATCGGCCGAATCGACTCTGAAATTGCCTTTTACTTTCAGTTGTACATTTGTATCTTCTTGATTATCAGCGCTGGTCTTATTAAAGATCCAAACGTTGTCTTTACGCTCTCGGCTGTAATACGTAATACAGTTATGAGAAGCAAGATCATCAGGTGTATACGGCACCCCATTACGCGCAAGATAATCAGGGCTCGCCACCAATACAAAATGGCAATCGGCTAAATGACGGGCAACAAAACCCTCTGGTGGGGAATCTGTCATACCGATCCAGAGATCTAACTGTTCCGCGATAAGATCAACCCGATGATCAAACAGGCTCAGTTCTAGATCGAGTTGTGGGTATTTTTCATGAAACTCAGAAATGAAGGGCGCGATATGATGACGAGCAAATGATTGTGCAATTCCAACCCGTAATAACCCCTGCGTAGTATCACTAACTTCTAGTAACTCGCTTTCGGCATCATTAATTTCGTTCGCGATATTTTCACAGTGCACCGCAAAACGTTGCCCTTCTTCTGTCAATGCAAACGAGCGGGTCGTGCGCTGTACTAACTGCACACCTAAACGCTCTTCCAGTTGCTGAATTTGTTTACTCACTTGAGTGCGAGAAATATCAAGCAACTGCGCAGCTTTAGTGAAGCTCTGCTGTTTGGTTAATGCATTAAAGACGATCATTTGCTGGGCTTTTTTTATCATGCGACTTTCACTGCTAATCATTAGTGGCTATTTTTAGCCTAAACGAAAAAAGCCTGTCAGAGACAGGCTTTTGTTAACTATCTACTTAAACTTATAGTTTAAAGAAAGACAGCTGTTCTTTTTGTTGTTCTGCAAGTTGAGACAGCTCTGCACTTGCTTGTGCGCTCTGGCTGATACCAGCAACATTCTGATTAATGATCTCAGACATGTTGGTCACATTACGGTTAATGTCTTGTGTAACCTGTGATTGCTGCTCAGCGGCCGTTGCAACTTGGGTATTCATATCGCTGATCTGAACGACAGATTCAGTAATACCAACCAGTGCATCATTTGCTTGGTTAGACAACGCTTGGTTACGTTGAAGCATTTCCAGGCTCTGCTGCATGCTTTCATTCGCATTACCAGACTGAGATTGAAGTTCTTCAATGATTGTTTGAATTTCTTGAGTTGAAGACTGAGTACGCGCAGCAAGCATACGTACTTCATCAGCAACAACCGCGAAACCACGACCAGACTCGCCCGCACGTGCAGCTTCAATCGCAGCATTCAACGCAAGCAAGTTGGTTTGCTCCGAGATACTACGGATAACTTCAATTACTTTGCTGATTTGCTCAGACTGATCTTTCAGGCGTGTAACCACACCAGCGGCTTCTTCGAGCGTGTTAGACATCTGTTGGCTAGCTGCATTGCTTTGCTCAAAGATGTTCAAACCTTCTTTCGCTAGATCATCGGTCTGCTTCGCAGTCGCATCAGCATTGGTTGCGTTATCACTAACGTTATCAGCAGTGCTAGATAGCTCATTGACCGCAGAAGCAACCTGATCGATTTCGTTTAGTTCTTGCTGAGCATTCGCTTCAGACTGGGTCATTACCGCAGCAAGTTCCGTTGAAGCAGATGCAACATCTTCACTGATACGAATAAGCGCATCAACAGTGGTATGCAGCTGAGCTACGGTTCTATTAACGTCTTCACTTAGACGAGCAACTTCGTTTTCACCATCTTGATCGGCTTTAACACGTAAGTTACCACTCGCCACTTCACGCATAACGGCTTGTAGCTTAACGATTGGGTTAACGATTAAGCCAGATAACCACCATGCACCAAAAATAGCGATAGCAAATACAGCCATAATAGCCATAGAAGCTTTAAGCATTACAGCGGCATTATCTTCCGCGCTTTGTTCCATGCTTTCTGTACCATAAGCATTCACGTCTTGCGAAAGCTTATTAATGGTAGCAACCATGGTATTACCGACAACACGGTACTCAGCAATAAAGCGGTTAGACTCGTCTTGCGACACTACGCCAGTATCGTAGCGGTTAAAGAAAGCAACAGCACGAGTCGAGTATTGGATGTATGCATCAATTGCATTTTTTACATTTTTAGCATCATCACGAAACTGTGGCACTTGCTCAAGTTGTTGAAGATCTTCTGTAATCTTACGTGCACCGCTTTTCAGTTCACTTAAGAACGAGTCACGACGACCAGCATCATAAATCGCGTATACCGCACTAATACGTAGTGGGTAAACTTGGTCATCGATATTAGCAAGCGTGTCTTTGTACTCAATTAATGCATTCGTATTCTGCGTAACATGTGCTTGTTCACTTTCTAACTCTGTTTTGGTAAATAACAAAGACAAAAAAAGTACAACGGCCATCAATAGTACGGGTAGTAATACCTGCGTACGAATTGATAGATTTTTTAAAGAAAAGTTCATCAAAATCCTCAAATAACTAGCTGTAAAACGTTTATATTCGACCCGTATTAATAATTTTGTTAAGCCGACAATGGCGTGCATTATCGCTTATAAATCAATAAAAAGGTAGATCCAGATCACAGAAATAGATCGTTTTATAGCAATTAAGCACATAAAGTCGCGACGATATTCACATCAAAAAAACACCAAGCAATGGCAATAAGTTGACACCGACGCAAGCAATCCCCACAGACCAACAACTTACTGCCAGAATCACCGCTATGTGACTTATATAAGAAGCAATTATGGCAACCGTCATAGAGTGTTCAAACTACTGAAACATAATTGTCATAAAACTCCCCTAATCTTGGCTTCGTTCATACAAACCCAATTGGCAATTACGCCATCATGTAAAGGACCAGGAAAATGAAAACAAAGGTTATCGGTGCACTAGCTCTTGCAGGTTCAATGGCTTTTAACGCAGCTGCAGTTGCAAACGAAACAATCTCTGTTGTTGGCTCTAGCTCAGTAACACCACTCATGGAAGTTTTTGGTGAAACATACAGCAAAGCAAACCCATCTGTGTTTGTTGAAGTACAAGGCCCAGGTTCATCTGCGGGTATCCGTGCTGCGAAAGACGGTTCTGCTGACCTAGGTATGAGTTCTCGTAACTTGAAAGATTCTGAAAAATCGAGTGACTTAAAAGAAATCGTTGTTGCTCGTGACGGTATCGCGGTTGTAGTACATAACAGCAACCCAGTAAAAGATTTGAACAAAGAAGACGTTACAAAAATCTACAAAGGCGAAATCACTAACTGGAAACAAGTTGGCGGCGAAGACAAGCCAATCGTTGTAGTAACGCGTGACACTGCATCTGGTACACGTGGTGCATTTGAAGACATCATGAGCCTTAAAAAGAAAATTAACGACATCAAAGTGTCGGCAATTTCTCAACGTGCACAAGTTGCATCAGGTAACGGCCAGCTAAAAACAACGGTTGCAAACAACCCATTCGCTATCGGCTACATCTCACTAGGTACTGTTGATAATTCTTTAAAAGCCGTTTCAGTTGACGGACATGCACCTTCTGTTGCAGCTATCAAATCTGGTGAATACAAGGTACAGCGTCCATTCCTAGTGCTTTACAAAACCACCAAGATCTCTCCAGCATCTCAGACATTCCTAGACTGGACGCAAACTGAAGAAGCACAACAGCTTGTTTCAGGTAAAGGCTACATCGCAGTTAACTAAGTAACCCTTTGATAACGCTCAGCGATTTTCTGGGCGTTATGTTTTGCCTCAATGTCAGCCGCTTATATCGCTGGCAGTTGGAGTTGTTATTATGACCATCGCAAATATTGAACAAACAACGAAGATGTCGTCACTACGATCGAAAAAAACGATCGACTGGCGTGAACTCTTCTTCAAGAACCTTTTTATGCTTAGTGCTGCACTAGGTATTTTATCTCTAATTACAATTGCTTATTTCATCTTCCGTGAAGGGATTGATGCCTTTAGATATGCTGGCGTTTCTGGCATCGTTCTAGGCTCTGACTGGCTACCACCAGCACTTTACGGTATTGCTCCCATGATTGTTGCCTCGCTGGTTTCTACAGCAGGTGCGGTGATTTTAGGTGTGCCAATTGGCGTGCTTACCGCGATTTTTATCGCAGAAGTTGCCCCTAAGCGTTTAGCCAACATCATTCGCCCAATGATCGAATTATTGGCAGGCATTCCATCGGTAGTGTACGGCTTCTTTGGCCTAGTGATTATCGTCCCGCTTATTCAGAATGTATTTTCAGTACCCGCAGGCAACACGGTACTGGCCGGTATTATCGTACTTGCCGTGATGATTTTACCGACGGTTATTACCGTTTCTGAAACATCAATTCGCGCAGTACCTCGCACATACAAAGAAGGTTCTTTGGCATTAGGTGCTTCGCAGATGTTCACCATCTTCAAGCTATTAGTGCCCGCAGCACGCTCAGGCATCATGACTGGCGTTATCTTAGGTATCGCTCGTGCACTGGGTGAAACCATGGCAATCATTATGGTAATGGGTAACTCGCCAGCAATGCCTGAAGGCTTGCTAGATTCAGCACGAACGCTGACAGCGAACATTGCTATTGAAATGTCTTACGCAACAGGTGTTCACGCAAGTGCACTGTATGCAACTGGTATCGTTCTTCTGGTCTTCATCATGACGCTGAACGCTGCGCTTCTTTACCTAAACCGTGAGCGCGCGAGGTAACTATTATGGCTTTACAAGCAACGAATACAGCACATCAACTAATGAAAGATAAAATATCATTAGGTGTTATTTGGGCATCTGCTGCCGTGACTGTGGGTTTCTTACTTTGGGTAGTTTGGTACATCCTGAGTAACGGCTTATCGTATGTAGATTGGACGTTTGTTACCTCTAACTACACCACTATTGGCCAAGAGTCTGGTATTTGGCCAATGATCGTCTCAACCCTATACATGGTTGCCGCTTCTATTGCAGTTGCTGCGCCACTGGGCATCATGACGGCCATTTACTTAACTGAATACGCCAAAGTAGGCAGTAAGTTAGTTAAAGTTATCCGTTTTTGTACTGAATCTTTAGCTGGTATACCGTCGATTATCTACGGTCTATTCGGTATGACCTTCTTCGTCGTCGTACTGGGCTTTGGCTACTCGATTCTGTCTGGTGCATTAACACTGAGTATCCTTATTCTGCCGGTAATTATCCGTACAACGGAAGAAGCATTAATGGCAGTACCTCAGACTTACCGTGAAGGTTCGTACGGTCTGGGCGCTTCAAAAATCTACACCATTTGGCGACTTATTTTACCAAGCGCAATGCCGGGTATCGTAACCGCCATCATCCTCAGCGTTGGTCGTGTAATTGGTGAATCAGCACCGGTGTTCATGACAGCAGGCATGGTTGCCCGCATACCAGAGAGCGTTCTTGACTCTGGCCGTACGTTAACCGTTCACCTGTATAAGTTAACGCAAGAACTTTACACCATTCACGAATGGCAACAAGCCTACGCAACGGCAACCATTCTGATTGTAATTGTTCTGATGATTAACTTATTAACCAAACTGATTGCTAGCCGTTTCAATACAGCGACTTACTAATTTTGAGGAAGACACCCATGAACAAATTTGATATCCAAGACCTAGACCTATACTACGGCGCGAACCAAGCACTTAAAAAAATTAACCTGCCTATTCCAAACCGTCAGGTAACAGCATTAATCGGCCCATCGGGCTGTGGTAAATCAACCCTACTTCGTTGTTTGAACCGCATGAACGACCTGATTGAAGGCGTGAAAATCGACGGCAATCTAACCATGGATGGCGAGAACGTTTACGGCAACATCGATGTTTCTCAGCTGCGCATTAAAGTGGGCATGGTGTTCCAAAAGCCGAACCCGTTCCCAATGAGCATCTACGAAAACGTTGCTTATGGCCTTCGCGCTCAAGGCGTAAAAGATAAGAAAGAATTAGACAAAGTGGTTGAACAATCACTGCGTGGCGCAGCACTGTGGGATGAAGTAAAAGATCGCCTTAAATCACACGCCTTTGGCTTGTCTGGTGGTCAGCAGCAACGCCTATGTATTGCCCGTACGATTGCGATGCAGCCAGAAGTGATCCTTATGGATGAACCAACATCGGCTCTTGACCCAATCGCCACCAAAAAGATTGAAGATTTGATGGAATCGCTCAAGAAAGAGTTCACCATCGTTATCGTGACTCACTCTATGCAACAAGCGCGTCGTATTTCAGACCGCACTGCCTTCTTCCTGATGGGTGAATTAGTTGAACACGATGAAACACAAGCCCTATTTAGCAACCCAGGCGATGACCGTACCCGCGGTTACGTCAATGGTGACTTCGGCTAATCATCCACTAATGTGAAGGCCATTTACTCTCAAAACTGGCCTTCACTATTCCTCAGTAGCCGTATTGAAACGAATAATAAAAGCGATGGTACTATTGCCCCCTTCTTGTAAGGGGGCTTTTTTATTTGTAATCAACAAACCACATAAACACTGAGATTCATTTAGCTTAAAATAGCAACAGATAGTAAAAACTGTGTCTCGATTCAATAATATAAAGCGACCTAAAAAGCCCCCCCCTTCATGACCTTTGCCACTCAGTGATATTAAATACCTGACCATGCATTTGTGAATACACTATGTTTGGGACATTCATTTGCTGACATAGTGAACTCACCGCTATTACTATATTCAAATGACTCACTTAGAAAGTGAATGAATCCGCTTCTGTCTAGTTAAAGATATAGTAATGACTAATAATGCAGGGGTTATATCATCTTGGGCGAAATTTTGACGTTAATCATTGGACAGTCCTTGTTAAAATCACACATTGGACAAATGAAGATGTCGATCGTGTAGAGAACTTAAAAAAGACATATTCCAATGTTCAACCAGATCATGAACTTAATCGATTTAAAG
>NZ_NOIF01000102.1 GCF_002265265.1 Photobacterium sanguinicancri | reverse complement strand
AAAATAACAACACCGCGTAGCATGAAGCAAGGTTATTAATCATCTAGATACTTCTTGCTACGCCTTAACAGAACGCCTGAACTGCGATGGTGTCAGTTGATAATGTTTTTTAAATAAATTAGAAAAATAGGCCAAGTTATCAAAGCCTGAATGATTGGCAACTTGGGTGATACTCAGGTCTGAGTATGTTAGATAATCCCTCGCCTTTTTCAACTTAACATCATTGAGAAGCTTTGAGAAATCGACATTATCTTCTTTTAATTTACGCTGTAATTTAGAACTAGACATATTAAGTGAGCATGCTAAATCTGCTAGCTTCCACTTGCGCGATAAATCTTGGCAGACCTTATCTACAATAAAATCGACCACACGTTTATCACTTAATGTCTGTGTCAATAACTGTGGTGCATAGATTGATATCAATTTATAAATAATTGACTGAGATAGCGATGTCATCACTGTCGATTTATGAGAATCAAGTAATTGATTAACGGCTATTAAGCTATCAAACTCGTCATCAAATTCATCACTGTATTGAAAATACATTTGTGACACATTAGAGAACTGCTCATAAACAGTGAAAGGCTTCAAGCCTTCTATGATTTGTAAAAAATGCTCCTTTTTAAACGACACAACATCCAGTTCTGCTTGCTTATTATTTAGCGGTTTTACAGAACAAGCGACACTTGTGTGACAAGGGATGTATATAAGCCCTTTTCCATTAATTTCGTTAATTACTCCTTTCATCGATACGAAGCCAACCGCATTTTTAATTCTAATTAATTTATAGTCGATGGAGTAAAAATTATTGAGTGATGAGTTATCACACAGGGAGTGGTGCTTCACCTGTATGCTCGATTTGCTGGCTTCTTTCATTATGTAATGCTTTCCAAGGCGTAAATTTCATTTTTTGTATCACTTCATTGATGCATCTTGGGTAAGAGAAATAATATCCTTGAGCAAATGTTTTCTCTCTACAGATTAATCGTCGTTGTAACTCAGTTTCTACACCTTCAAATATGACTCCTTTTTTTACATAGCTCTGTAATACGGATGTTAATGACTTCAATAATGACTCCTCTTCCGTATTGAAGTAAAGGTATGACTTGTCGATTTTTATAATATCCCATTCTATATATCCAAGTGTTAGGTTTGCAACTCTGGAATGGTGCAAGTAATCGTCTAGCCATAATTGGTGCCCTTGACGCTGTACCTTAGCTAAATTATCTGCGATTTTTTTAGATTTTAAATTAACGTTAAGATCTGTAAATTCGAGCGCAACTTTTTGCGTACAAATAGCCAAGAGCTTTTCAACAAAACAGTCATCTTCCATACAAGACAAAGGTAAGTTATAAGATATCAAAATACGCCGTTTGGTATAAACTGTTTGCTTGAAGGCACTAATTTGCGCAATTACCAAACTTTTTAATAATTCAGTACCAGCATGATCAAAAAAATCTTCATTATTAAGCTGATCGCCAGACTGTGATATGACTTTAGACAGGGCTTCGAAGGCAATAACCTCACCTGTAGAGGGTATAACGATTGGCTGCAATAAAAACGTTAACTCGGCGTACAAGTTATGGTTGAGTAAAGATTCAATTCGCACTGCATTAGGCAGATCCGAGGTTGTTATTTTGTGCATATGTAATACACCTTGTTGTAGATTGTTAAATCAATTCTATTTCGGCACCTTTAAAAAACCAGTAAAAAAGCACTTAAGAAAAAACATTGCGGTAATATCAATAAACTTAAAACCTCTGCCGTTTTTTTGACGCTATTTATTTTCGCTACATACACCCGACTTTATAAAAAAATCGAATTCTACAAAATAGACATGAACATGTAAATACTCCGTGAATAGTTCAATTTTAAATATATTAGCGAGGTAGTCGCGTACTAAAACAAGGGGAACGAATACATTCAAGATACCCTAGAATCAAGAGCATAGAACATGACTGCAAGGATTAGAAATAAGGTAATATAAGGCCGACTTATAGCCTATACAATACACATTAAAAACACATAATCTAAGAAGATAATATCGATATTCGTCAGCACTGAGAGATTAATTACAGAGCTGACTTTGAGATTATATTTACTAAATTAACTGAGTAAGTACATTTATATACAGCTTAACAGCAGGGAGCATACGGGTTTCATCAATATCGAAGTCGCCATTATGGTGCCCTGCAGTCAGATCGGATCCAACCAAGCAATAAACCGCCCGTCCACCACATTGCTGGACACGATCCACTAAGTAGCCTGCATCTTCACTAGCGCCAAAATCTTTTTTCTTAATCACATTATTAAATCCACTGTCTTCACCCACTTGGAACAGTAAATCGACCAATGCGCTGTCGTTCTGCAGACCTATCGCTTCACCTTGCGCTTTAATCTCTACATTTACGCCGTGCATCATTGCCGATGCATGGGCAATTTGCTCTACCTGCTGATACATGTAAGTATTAAGTTCACGGTTTTCACCACGTGTTTCGCCTTTTAATACCGCGTTTTCAGGAATAACGTTGCGCCCTTCACCTGACATCAACTGCCCAACATTCACACGAGTCATGCCATCTCGGTGACGAGGTATCGCCAACATTTGATTCACAGCAGTACAAGCCGCAGCCAACGCATTACGACCTACATTTGGCTCGATACCTGCGTGTGCTGGTTTACCATTAAAATGTAAATCAAACTTTGAACTGCATAAAAAATGCTGTGGGTTACACACTAGAGTCCCACTTGGCACGTTCATGCCTATATGCGAAGCAAAGAGATAATCAACATCATCTAACCAGCCACTTTCAGCAATAGCCTTGCCCGCTCGGCAACCTTCTTCCGCTGGTTGAAATAGTAGTTTAAATTTGCCAGTTAAGTGGCCTCTATTTTCAGCTAACACTTCCGCTAAACCTAGGCCAATAGCAACATGCGCATCGTGCCCACATGCGTGAGCAACACCATCTAATAATGACGAAAAGCCCAAAAAATGAGGTCGATGAGAGTCATCATGGCTTTCCATGACTTCTACTGCATCAATGTCAAAACGAAAGGCGATAACAGGACCGGGGATCCCCGTGTCGAGGACTGCGCCAATGCCCGTTACACCATTCATTCGCTCAAGGCTTTGTGGATCAGCGCCCCAATGCAAAGCGCGCTCTTGTGCTTTTTGTATTTGATCTGGATTACGACCCATGATGGCATCGTTATGAATAATTTCATCCGAGTAAGCGAGTTGATACTTGAGATGTGCAAGATGTGCTGCAATTCTACTGGTTGTAAAAAACTCACACCACGCAGCTTCGGGATAACGATGAAGTTCACGGCGATAATTCATTAAACGCTGCGATAAAGATTGCTCATCAAATTGGATTGTTGCCACGTTACTTTCCTACTGTCCTTATAGGCACATCGTGTATTGAGTTACGTTATACAAACGCAATACATCCTGTGTGCTAATACCCTGTTAATTCCATGAAACCACGGCCGTTGTGGCTACCTTTAGCTATTATTTGTCCTTCCCAATATGGGAAGCTAAATGGGAGCCATTGTTGTTTTCTTTCTGCACCGATAGATAACTTAATATCTTGCGATGGGATATCTATTCGCCATTTAAGCGGTAATACCTTTCCATCTATTGTCGAGTAGCTTATTGGCGTTAAGTATATTTCATCACTGCTTAAGGTCGTTACACGGCCATCAGGCCAACTACGAGAGCCAAATGAATAGGCTTTTTTATCATCAGATCGAATTTGTGCCGCCATCAGAGCGCTACCATCATCTAAATGGATGGAGAACCAATCCCAGCCCTGCTGCTCAGTTGACAGCATGCTGCTACTCCATTCTCGGTCGTACCAACCTTCACCTTGGACATTCACCGTTTTGCCATTCAGGGTTAGTTTTCCTTGCAACTGCAAAAAAGGAGCGCTGTAATAGTACGAGGCGCGATCTTCCGCTGGGTGCTTTTTACTGTATCCAGCATCGCCATGGAGCACGATCTCCCCTTTATTCAAGACAGTTAATTCCCCTGCCATGCCGTTATCTTCAAATGATAGTTGACCTGGAAATGGGCCTTCACTGGTCGATTGCCAAGACCAATTATCCAACCAAATACGATACGGTGATGTTTGCACGCCCGCCTGACCAATACCACCGCGAGAAAAACGTTCCGCATGTTGCATCCCGTTACTGTCACTGATCACCACGTGCGCCATATAGATTTGTGGTGTACCCCACCCCTTTATGTCTTCACTACCCGTTGCAATGCGAAATTGCGTCCATTGAACACCGTATCGCTCACCTTGGTCGGTTTCTAAATTTGCGGTTAAGTACCACCATTCAGTTTTAAACTTGGGATGCTCTCCGTGATCAACAGGAAAGTGTAAAGTACGATCTGGCGTTACTTTTTCGAAGTCATCGGTGGGTGCTTCCGTTAACACACTCACCGTTGGCGAAGCAATATCGGGTTGTTCACACCCCACTAACAGTACACTTAAGCACATAACACATAGAAAAGATTTGAACGACATTAGAAGGACTCTCTTAATGATGTTATCGCAGAGCGCTTCACTAAACGCCATACAGGCCAAGCGCCAGCGGCAAGCAATACAATGAGCGCCATTCCGAGTGAGAACAAATATTGTGTCGGAAAGAAATAAAGCTCCATTGTCCAGCCAAACGAATATTTGAGTATGACGTCAATGAGCAGCTGCGCTAACACTAAGCCCATAGGTAAAGCAATTAACGCGGTCATCAAACCGATAATAAACAACTGACCACCACCAAGGAGTGCCAATTCACGGCCCGTCATGCCCATACACCGAAGCAAAGCAAACTGACGCTGACGCGAAACTTCACCCGCCACTGTGGCAACAAACAGGCCACACACAGAAATAAAGAGTGTTAATTTCCCTAAGGTCGATGTCACCACAAAGGTTCGGTCGAACACCCGCATCGCTTGATTCATCAATTCAGCATTATTACGCACACGCTCGGGTTGTAACCTAAAGCGTTCGCCCATGCGTGCCATAATGGGTTCGGGATCGACACCTTCAGCAAGGTGGATCGCAAAACTAACGGCACCTTTCTTACTCCACATTTTATTCCAGTACGCCTGTGACAGCATCAGTTGCCCGTATGGGTTGCCATAATCGTAATACACTGCGCTTATCAGCCAGTTTTTACCCAATGGCGCGGGTAAATCAACCACTTCACCTGGCTTCCAATTCTCACGCAGTGCCATAGATTCACTGACCATGACTGCGCGTTTATGGTGTGTTGTTGCCCAATATTCAGGTACAGCCACTTTCACCGTCAGCGCTTCTTTTTCACCTTGAGACGCCCCCATACTACGTACTTCAACAATGCCTTTATGGGTATCAAGTTCTTTACGCCAACGGCGCCAAACCTGATCCACTTCAGGCTGCGCTTCTAACCAAGTTTCCAAACGAGACGCAACATTAAGAGGCGGACGCACATAAATATCAGCCGCTAACCGCTGACCTAACCAGTTTTCGGTGGTGTAACGGAAACTCCCCACCATGGTTTCCATCCCAATATTGGCAGCTAAAGCAAGCATAAATGCCATTGCGGCGACTCCGCGATAACTTAAGCTTGCCGCGGCATCAGAAAAGAACCAACGAAGTCTTGCAGCTTTGACAAGCTTGGCGCTTAAACGAAAAAACTGCCATAAAATAAAGGGCATCATTAGCCCACTCGCAACCAAGATAAACGCAATCAGTACAAAACCAGCCGTTTGGCCATGGGGAAGTTGATACACGCCATAAGCTGCACCAATAAAGAAACACGAAATAATGGCTTGTAAGCCAAACTCTCGACCGCTAATCCGAATAAGCGACATATGCGTTGCAAGACGAGATGGTTGCGTATTAATGAGACGTAAAGCAGGCCAACCACAGGCAAGGACCGACCCAAAAACAGCAATCGCTAAACTGGCTAATCCCCACTGCCAGTGCCATTCAACAGCCAGTGATACATTTGCGCCATATAAGTCACTTAAGGTCGCAGCCACAGAAGGAAGAAGTTGCTGAGCAAGCAACAAACCAAGTGCATTACCGCCGAGTAAACCTAACACCACCCACAATATAATCTCGACCAGCAACGCGCGGGCAAGTTGAAAACCCGACACACCCATTTGTCTTAAAACACCGACCAAAGGCTGACGTTGCGATAATGACAGTGACATTGCCTGATAAAAAATGAACAAGCCAACCACAAACGACAACATACCCATCGCGAGTAGGTTCATGTGAAAAGCATTGGTCAGTGGTTCAAGTGTCGCACTTTGATTTTTTTCCAGCGTTACGCCTGATGGTAATGTTTCTTCTAGCGCAGTTTGACGCTTCGATGATAAGTCTCGACAAATAACAGCGGTAAAGCCCGAACTCTTATTTAACTGGCGCAATAATGCCATATCGGCAATCATGCGTGGTCCACCGATGCGTTCATCTTCTACCAGCATCAATGGGCCAATTTCATCGCCATTATCAAGCGTGATCATTTCACCGTCTTCAACCCCAATATAACGGGCTAATTGATCGCCAATTAAAATAGGATACGGTGGCTTAATAAGGTCAAACAACTGAGATTGTGCCGGGCCTGATTGCTTAAGCGTTGAATACATCGCAATAGGGTCAACACCGAGTAATTCAAAATCTCGCTGCTTATTGGTCGTAATACGAAATTCATCAATTGGTACGCACTCATGAAAGCCAGCTCGGCGTAAATCAATATACAAGCCTTGTGGGACTTTCATGCCCGACTGTAATGAACGAATACGATAAGGGAAAGGGTTGTCGAAAAGCTGCTCGCCTTGACGGTAGCTTTCACGAGCTTGCTGATTAATTGCCATTACACCGATGAGCAGCGCAATGCCTAATGTTAAGCCTAACCAGACAAGTAAGATTTGGAACGGATGGCGACGGTAATGTCCCCAGAGCGCCTTAGCGACTGGATTGGACATGCAGTTGCCCTCCTTGTAAACGGATACAACCCTGCATGTGAGAAGCGACTTGCTCACTATGGGTAACAAGTAAAAGCGTACAATCAAGCTTACTCGCAAGGCTAGTCAGCAATCGAATTACAGCCCCAGCATTGCGCTCATCAAGGCTTCCTGTTGGCTCATCGGCCAATAAAAGATCAGGCTCCATGTATAAGGCGCGAGCGATAGCTGCACGTTGCTGCTGACCACCTGACATTTCTTCAGGGTAACGGTCTAATAACGGACGAAGATCGAGTGCAGATACAATTTGACGCCATAAAGCTTGATCATCATCAAGCCCTTTTAGCTGTCGGCAAAAACGAATATTATCTTCAGTTGATAACGTAGGCAGCAAATTAAATTGTTGAAAGACAAGGCCGATGTTATTACGACGAAAAGCGGTACGTTCGCGTTCAGAGATAGCATGTAATGCGGTATCACCGATCCACACCTCACCACTGTCGACAGAATCTAGGCCAGCAATTAAGTTAAGTAAGGTACTTTTACCTGAACCGCTCTCACCCATTAAAGCCAGTTGATCACCTTGCTTTAACGATAACTCTGCCCCTTGAAGGACGGAGTGATACTCGTTGCCATCTTTGTACCCTTTACAGAGTCCTGCAAGCCGTAACATCTATGTCCTCGAAATTTTAAACGTCAGTAAAACCGCTAGGTCTGATACTAACTTCAACAAAATATTGTCAGTATATGTAGGCAGTGAATTTACCGTAAACCTAGACAGCGAGGAAGCACTTTGAGAGTTTGACTGTGATTAAAATGAAAGATTTTACAAACCACCTACATATAAACCATCAAGCTTACAGCACACCAACATATTAGGGCATATTGGCACTCTGTGCCTCAGCCCTTTTATCACTATACCCGATTACGCAACCAAGTTGTTCATCCAAGCCTTAGAGCGAACACGGAAAATACACCCAACCCACTTCACTAACTCTTCAATCACTAGCGCAGCATAAATCCACTCTAACGGTAACTTAAATACCAATGCCATCATGGCGGTGATAGGAATACCTATTAGCCACTGAGCAGTTAGATCTTGATAAAAACAAAATCTAATATCCCCACCAGCACGTAATACCCCAACAATCATTGTCATTGGAATACTGCGTATAATGACCATTACGGCTAAGATTGAGAAAAAGTTCTCTGTCAGTGCACGTGTTTCTGGTGATAATGCAGAAAATAGATCCAACACGGTATTTTTCGTCAGCAACATCAGTACAGCAATACCGATGCCACATAGTACATTGAAGATAGAAACTGCCCATGCTTGCTGGTACGCTTCTTCCATCTTATTTGCGCCAAGCTGGTTACCTATCATGACAGCGGCTGCATTAGATACACCAATCAACATCGCGAGCGCAAAAGATTCAATCGGCGTAATAACAGACAATGCCGCCAACCCCTGTACGCTTACTTGGCCGATGATAGCGTGGTAAACAAAAATCCCCATAGACCAAGCCAAGTGGTTAAATGTCGTTGGCAATGACAACGTCAGAAAACGTTTCACCAACGGCCAATGACAGGCCTCTTTCAATAAAACAAGATCAAAAGCAAGTAAATGCTTCTTACCGTATAAATATGAAAACAATAAAGCAACTTCAACCAAGCCACTGATCAACGTTGCCCAAGCAGCGCCCGCAATACCCATTGCCGGAAAACCCCAATGGCCAAAAATCAGTATCCAGTTCAAAAACAGATTCAGGCCAATACCAATAGCACTAAAAAAGGTACTAATGCCCGGCTGATGCATTGCGCGTAAACCAACAGCCATGCTGCTACCCCACGCAACAGCAAATAAGCTTCCCGATGTAATCGCTAAATATTCTGCGCCAAGATGAATAACCTCAGGAGAATCTGTCGCTAGACCAACAACAAATTTAGGGGCGAATAGGAAAAGTCCCCCACTGATGCTGGCTGTAATCGTCGTCATTACCACGGTTAGCGCCGTACTTTGTTGTACACCTCGGCGATTCCCAGCCCCCCAGTATTGTGCAGTAAGCAACGCGCCACCTGTTGTCACACCAAACAACATAATTGTCGCGACAAAAAGGGCTTTACCTGCAATGCCAATGGCTGCAACTTCAAGCTCACCTAATTGGCCAAGCATCAAAATATCGACCAAGCTTCGACTCGAAAACAACATGGTTTGTAACGCAATAGGCAGAGCAATAAGCAATAAGCGACGAAGAAAATCACCGCGTAATTGCTGAAGAACCAGATGACGCATTAGCAGCCTCACATACAGCAAAAGTTGTTGAATATTTAAGGAGAAACCCTTAAGGAAAGACAGCGCGAATTTTATCCACTACAGTTGTAATAACAACCACTTTTACAACGTTTAATCAGATATAATTCATCAAGTGGTTAATTGTTATTAATGGTTATGGACAGCATTAAAGAAACACACTATTTTTGGCTTTTTAAGCCTAAGCATGGAGCATGATGTAATGATAAAAACCGTTCTTGTTGTTGGAGCTTCGGGTTATATAGGTAGTCACCTCGTCACCGAGCTAGCCAACAACGGGTATCACGTTAAAGCAACAGGCCGTAGTTTATCGCTAATGCAAAAACGTGGCTGGGGTAATATTCATAACATCGAATTAATTGAGCTCGATTTAAGCCTCAAAACCGATCTGACTCCTATTTTAGAGGGAGTCGATGCCGTTTTCTTTTTGGTTCATGGTATGGCTCATGGGCATGACTTTATTGAATATGAACTCGACGTGGCACGTCACTTCAGTTTTGCGTTGAAACAAAGTCAAATACAGCGCGTTATCTATCTAGGTGCTTTACAACCAGATCTCGGTCATTCAAAGCACCTTGCGGCACGTAAAGCGACAGGAGAAATACTTCGCGAGTCAGGTAAAATCGTGACAGAACTTCGTTCGGGGATCATTATTGGCCCTGGCTCTGCCGCCTTTGAGGTAATGCGCGATTTTGTTTATCACTTACCTATCATGTTTACACCCAAATGGGTTCGCTCACGTAACTCCCCTATTGCACTCAGAAACCTCCTTTACTACTTAACTGAATTGCTTCATTTCATGCCAAGTCGTCATCAAATATTGGATGTTTCTGGGCCAGAACCATTAACCTATTCACAGCAAATGAAGCAACTTGGTACGTTAATGGGCAAGAATATTCATATCGTACCGTTACCCTTTCTATCCCCCAAATTAGCCGCCCAGTGGTTACGAGTGATCACTTCAGTGCCGACCGATATTGCCAAAGCCTTAATTGGCGGTCTACAGCACGATCTCACTGCACATGGTGAAGCGATCCAAGCATTAATTCCGCAATACCTCCTCACTTACGATGAAGCGGTAGAAGAAGCCTTAGCCCACGAAGAAGAAGTTGTAAGAAGTGAAATATGGGGGTTTGACCCAGATGCCCTTGCCCGTTGGAATAAAGGGTTTGGCTATTACCCTAAACATGCAGGCTATACCCTTAAAACGGATGCAAGTAAGGAAGATTTGTGGAAAGTGGTCACGCAAATCGGGGGAAAGCAAGGGTATTTCTATGCTAATGGATTATGGCGGATTCGAGAATGGTTAGATGCTCTGGTAGGTGGTAATGCGTTAAAACGTACACCGCGTACGGGAGATGAAGGTAGCCTAAAGCTTGGCGATTATATTGATTCTTGGAAAGTAATTAACATTCACAAAAATCGATTTTTATCACTGCTGTTTGGGATGAAAGCGCCAGGACTAGGCCGTCTTGAGTTTTCAATCGATGACCATGGTGATTACCGTACCATTGATATTCGTGCTTGGTGGCACCCCGCAGGTTTTATGGGATTACTTTATTGGTTTGCAATGATGCCTGCACACCTGTTTATTTTCAGAGGAATGACATTTGCTTTGGTCAAAGCCTGTAAAGCACAAGCCAAAGAAGGCAAGACGATAACACAATAGCACTTCAGCACCCCCCCCCCTGAATTACAGGCAATAAAAAAGCGGGATAATCCCGCTTTTCAAATCCGAATGTTCAGCGATGATTACTGACGCGTTGGCAACTCGGGTAAATAACTACCATTGTTGTCCGGTTGAATAATGTATTCACCGTGATATTTAACAATCGATTTATAATCAGTCACTTTGTAAAGCAACAGACCGTTGCCGAATGCAGCATCGATCAACGCTTGTGTATTACCACGAATAAAAATCGAGAGTGGCTTCACTAAGCGCTTCACTTCTTGCCCTTCAGCGGCATCAAATGCTTCTTCAAACTTTTTACAACACACAACAAGTGATGCTTGACCGTCTGTATGGTGCTTCACTTTACGGTTAATTTCATGTTCTGTTGTCACTTGCCAATCTTGCTGCTCAACTTGACTGAAGAAGTTGGTAAAGTTTTCATCGGTAATGGTTTTAGCAACTTTCTGCTCATCCATCACACCGGCATAAGTTTCAGCTAGGTTTTCAAACAATAAACGAAGTTGAGCATGTTGCCCCATACTTCGCGCTTGTTGCTGCCAGCTCATCAGCGTTTTAGCCATACAATGCTCAAAGCGATGTTGCTTAATCGCCTTTGTTACCCAAGCACTAATGTAATGAGCTTCGCTCACAGGGTTAACAGGTGTTTTACCTGCCTCTTGAGAAGCTTGCAGCTCTGCTAAGCCTTCTGTCACTAACTTATATAATTCTTGATAAAACAGCGTCATTTTCTTCACTTACGCATCACGAGATAAAAATAGATAAAAACCGGCAGATAATACTGCACAAAGCGCCATACTCAAAGCCATTGGCCATACTGTGGCATCTGGCATTAGTGCGACAGTACCACCAACAACTGTACCTGTACCAAATCGCATGGTTCCCGCTAAGGAAGACGCGGTACCCGCCATATGCGGGTATTTAGAGAGCAGGCAAGCCATGGTGTTACTACCAATAATAGAGATAGTACCAACAAAAAGCATGACAGGCACAACTACGGCCCACAAGCCCAAACCAAGCAACTGGCCAACAATCAAACCAAAACCGGCAACTAGCTGTACAATTAAGCCAAAACGTAACATCCAGTGCGAACCTTTTTGCTTAACCATTCGCCCATTAATACTGGTCATCAAAATTAAGCAAACAACGTTAAGCCCAAATAAATAACCAAAGTTTTGAGTGCTCACATGGTACAAATCAATATATACAAACGAGCCAACGGTTAGGAACGTGAACATACCAGCAAACGAAAAACCACTACAAAAAATCAAGCCAACAGCTGTTTTGTTAGTTAGTAGCCGAGCATAATTACGTAACGTTGAGCCAATATTAAAAGGTAAACGTTTTTCTTTAGGTAGGGTCTCTGGGATTTTCATAATAACAGCAAGCAAAACAATCACTGCAAAAGCGGCCAATACCCAGAAAATAGCACGCCATCCAAACCACACCGCAATGTGACCACCAATCATTGGAGCCGCCAGTGGTGCAATTGTCATGACTAATGTAATAAACGACATAGTACGAGCAAACTCTTCACGCTCAAACATATCACGGACCAACGCCTGCACAATAACCGCAGCGGCTGCGCCTGAAAAACCTTGTGCAGCACGGATCCAAGTCAGCTCTACAATGTTCTGACTTAGTGCGCTAAATACAGCAGCAATACCAAATAAAATGGTACCAATAATAATGATGGGTTTTCGACCATAGCTATCGGCCAATGGACCATGTAACAACTGACCAATTGCAAAGCCTGCGGTATATGCCGTTAACGTGCTCTGGACAAGGCTTGGAGAAACAGCCAAGTCACGTGCAATAGTCGGCATTGCTGGTAAATACATATCTATCGCTAATGGCGTTAAGGCGGAAATTGCCCCCAAGATAAGTATCAGCATAAAGCTTAGCTTTTGAGTTTCTTCTTTGGTCATACAGTCTCTTTTAATGCATAAAATTCAGTGAACCCCCTATTGTACGATATATTTGCAGCATTACTCTTTCTTTGTAAGAAAGGATACATTTCTTATTTTGTACAGAGTTAAAATCAGCTTACAGTCTGTGTCAGCCCTACTAAGCAGCAGCTACATACAACAAAGCCTCCGCTCATTTATATAAATGAACGGAGGCTTAATCAAAATAACGACTTATCTTAGAGGTTAACGCTGCATTTACTTATTAAATGACGCAACTTCTTCAGGGGTCAATTTGCGGTATTCACCCGGCTCAAGATCGTCATCTAGAGTAACTGCGCCAATACGGTCACGGTGTAGCGCTTCAACTTTATTGCCAATAGCAGCAAACATGCGTTTCACTTGATGATACTTACCTTCAGTGATCGTAATAAACGCTTCACGTTCACCCACGATCTCTAGTTTTGCAGGACGAGTAAGCGAATCTTCCCCGCGTAACTCAACACCATTAGCAAAAAGTTCAATAGCAGACTCTTCAAGCGGGTCAGCCACTTCTACGTAATATGTTTTTTCACAAACACGACGCGGTGACGTTATACGGTGAGACCATTGGCCGTCATCCGTCAGCAGTACAAGACCTGTCGTATCGCCATCTAAACGACCTGCCACATGCAGTTTTTCAGGGCTAACAATATCAAGCAACACAAATACAGTTGGATTGTGATCGTCAACATGCGAGCACACAAAACCTTCAGGCTTGTTAAGCATGTAATATTGAGGGCCGGTTAATGCCAATGAGCGGCCATTAAACTCCACATCGCAATCATCGGTAATTTTCATTGAAGTACTTTTAACGACAACGCCGTTCACTTCAATCATTTTATTGTTAAGTAGCTTACCGGCTTCACGACGAGTAATGCCTAATGTCGTACAAAGAAATTTATCAAGCCTCATTGGTGGCTCCGCGTGTTACAAAATGTGCCGCTATTATAGAAAGCTGGACTATAACTTGCATTAAAAACTTATCAATATTGGTATCTGATTCTGTGTGAACTCACTGTATATACGCTACGTTTTATATAAGCAAGAATGTTCTTAGCTTTGATATATACATCAAAAAAATAGAACATTCCTGACATTTATTGGTCATAAAAGAGTAACCTTTAATCTTATAATTCGCGTATAACTACAAGCAGAACGCCTAACAATGAAGGTCAGACTATGAACATCTCTCTTGTTGCGCCAAACACCTCATCTATTGATAAGCTACTGAATTTAGTAGAAGAACTGTTTGATTATGAAGCTTTACCACAAAAGGTAGAGCAAACTCAACAAGCTATGCATCAATTACTTAACTCGCCAGAACTCGGCCAAGCGTGGTTTATTGAAGCTGATGAAGCAGGCCAAAAAATGCTGGTTGGTCATATCATTATTAGTTACAGCTTTAGCCTTGAACATGGCGGGCGAATCGGCTTAATTGATCAGTTTTATTTAAAGCCAGAATGGCGCCAACAAGGGATTGGGACACAATTATTGCCTCAAATTGAGCACCATCTTTCGAAAAATGGAGTAAAGGCACTCTCTTTGGAAGTGAATATTGGTAATGCAGGCGCACGTAGCTTCTATGAAAAACAAGGATTCATCCCTCGCCGTCAGTTCTGCATGATGACAAAATCGATTAAACAAGAAGAGGTTTCTTTGCATATTGCATCGTAAATCAAATCGGGTTCACTGTTCATCTATACAGTGAACCTATGCTACACTCGTCGGGTTTCTTCAATCTGGCAGCATACCTACATGTACACCCTTCGCCCCTATCAGCAAGACAGTGTTAAAGCGACTATTCACTACTTTCGCAAACATTCTTCCCCAGCGGTACTTACCCTACCGACAGGCGCAGGAAAAAGCCTTGTTGTCGCAGAGCTTGCCCGTATTGCGCGTGGGCGAGTATTAGTGCTCACTCACGTAAAAGAACTGGTTGAACAAAACCACGCCAAGTATGAAAGCTATGGTTTGAAAGCATCTATCTTCTCGGCAGGTTTAGGGCGAAAAGAAACAGACCAGCAAGTGGTATTCGCGTCAGTACAATCGATGGCAAACAGCCTAGATGCCTTCAAAAATGAGTTTTCGCTACTGGTAATTGATGAATGCCACCGAGTACCAGAAGATGAAAACAGCGCTTACCGTAAAGCCATAAGCCACCTGCAAAACATCAACTCTGGGATCAAGATTTTAGGTTTAACCGCCACACCCTACCGACTCGGTATGGGCTGGATTTACAAATACCACACACGTGGCCAAGTACGTACTGAGCAAGATCGCTTTTTCCGTGATTGTATTTTTGAGCTCCCTATTCGTTATTTACTCGACGAAGGTTTTTTGACTGAACCCAAAATGATGGATATGGCAGTAATGGGCTATGATTTTTCCAGCCTAACCCCATCCTCAAATGGCCATTACAAAGAAGCCGATCTAGATAGCGTAATTGAAAAATCAGCACGCGCAACACCGATGATCATCGACCAAGTTATTGACTATGCCAAAGATCGCCGCGGCGTCATGATCTTCGCATCAACAGTTAATCACGCGAAAGAAATCATGGGCTACCTTGCCAATGAAAACGCAGCATTGGTTGTGGGTGATACGCCAATAGAAGAACGTGACCGTATTATCACTGCATTTAAACAGCAAGAAATTAAATACCTTGTTAATGTCTCGGTACTAACAACGGGGTTCGATGCTCCACACGTTGACTTAATCGCCATTTTGCGCCCAACAGAATCCATCAGCCTTTATCAACAAATAGTAGGTCGAGGTTTACGACTGTATGAGGGTAAAACAGAATGCCTCGTTCTAGAATACGCGGGTAACTGTTACGACTTATTCCAACCCGATGTTGGCGATCCAAAACCAAACAGCGACAGTGAAGTCATCATGGTTCCCTGCCCTGCCTGTGGTTTTAAAAATAGCTTTTGGGGCAAGTTAGATCCTGCTGGTTTTCTGATCGAGCACTACGGGCGACGTTGCCAAGGGTATTTTGAAGACGATGACACCGGCGAGCGTGAAGAGTGCGGTTACCGCTTTAGGGCCAAATACTGTGAAGAATGCGGCGCTGATAACGATATTGCCGCAAGACGCTGCCATCTTTGCGACGCGGTTATGGTCGACCCTGATAAAAAGTTACGTGACGCATTAAAACTCAAAGATGCAATGATCATGAAATGTCAGGATTTACGCTTAGAGCCCGGCAAAAACAAATTTGGCAAACCTCAGCTTAAAGTTATTTATATTGGTGACGAAGGTTCTGAGATCAGTGAAATCTGGACGCTTTCAAATAAAGGCCAAAAAGAGAACTTCTTGAAAAAGTTTATCAACCCGCATTTAGTCGATAGACATCGCCCATTTACTGATACCGCACCGACTAAAGTAGCCAATAACGAACATAGGCTTCGCCCACCAGAAATCATTATTGCAAGAAAAAGCGGTCGATTCTGGGCAATACGCGATAAGCTCTTTGATGTGGACCAGTATCAGAAAGACTGAATAAAATGCTAGCTAATATTAAATTACCATGGAAGGTAATTGATAGTATGTCTATTTATACACGTCAATAGACATACTATTGACTCTATTAATTACACCATGCAAAAAGCTGAGATATAAATCCATAATTTTAATTTTGCATTCGATATAACCCTGCACCAAATTGTCCGCCCCCTCTTCCCCATGATAAGTTTAATTCACATTATTAATTGCTAACTCTCAGCGATTGTTTTCAATTTAGTTCCAACAACGTGTTATATAAAGAGGCTTACTTTGGGTAAACCCGCCGCATTTATTGGTTGCTACCACACCTGCCCTGATCGTACAGGTAAAATCCCTCATGTTGGCGGCCCAGTTGCTGTTGGTTCTCCTAATGTGTTCATTGGCGGAATGCCTGCAGCACGCAAAGGCGATAAGCTTGTATGCATCGGTCCACCTGACAGTATTTCTTCAGGCTCTTCGGGGGTGTTCATTAATGGCAAACCCGCCGCCCGCATGGGAGATTCGACCTCTCACGGAGGCAAAATCATTGTCGGAAATGGCACTGTTGTTATTGGGTAGAATATGTAGCTATCCAACAGATAAAAAAGAAGTATCAACTTAAAACATCAAAAATATGCACTAAAATTAAAAGTCATTATAAAAGCCTTAAATA
>NZ_NOIF01000101.1 GCF_002265265.1 Photobacterium sanguinicancri | reverse complement strand
TTCATATTTTTAATTTTTTTAATTTTTTACTTTTGTAGTTTTAAGAGGACATTTTCCATGTTGGAGTTAGTAATTGGTCTTCTAGTTGCGGCAGGTGTAGGTCGATACATCTTTAAAGGATACACAGCAACTGGAGTGCTTTTAACAGGTGGTATTATTCTATTGGCGATTACCGCCGCGTTAGGAAAAGATGTATTGCCAGCAGGTGTTACATCGACAGGAAACCCATTAACAGACGTTTTTGAGTACATTAAATACCTATTAATGTACCGTGCTGGCGGCCTTGGCATGATGATCATGATGCTTTGTGGTTTCGCAGCATACATGACCAAAATCGGTGCCAACGATATGGTTGTGATGATGGCATCTCGCCCACTTCGCTTTATCAAATCACCTTACGTTCTAATGGTTGCAACCTACTTTGTGGCATGTCTAATGTCGTTAGCCGTTTCTTCTGCAACTGGCCTAGGCGTATTACTGATGGCAACCTTGTTCCCACTAATGGTGAACATGGGCATTAGCCGTGGTGCAGCAGCCGCTATCTGTGCATCACCTGCTGCGATCATTCTTTCACCAACATCGGGCGATGTGGTTGTGGCTGCTGAATCAGCAGGCATGGAACTGATCGATTTTGCATTTAAAACAACCCTACCAATCTCAATTGTTGCGATCATCGGTATGGCAGCAGCACACTTCTTCTGGCAGCGTTACCTCGATGACAAAGAAGGTGTTGTTCACGAGCGTCTAGACGTATCAGAACTGGAAGTTAACGCACCTAAGTTCTTCTGTATTCTACCGTTCACACCTATCATTGGTGTCCTACTGTTCAGCGGTAAGCTATTCCCACAACTTCACATTGTTACCATTCTTGTGATTTGTATGTTCCTAGCGGCCATTATCGAGCTCGTTCGTCACCGCGGCGAATCAAGTAAAGTTTTTGACGGCTTAGATGCGGCATATAAAGGCATGGCTGATGCGTTCTCTGGCGTGGTAATGCTATTGATTTCTGCGGGTGTATTTGCCCAAGGTCTTAAATCTGTAGGCTTTATCGATAACCTTCTTCACCTTGCTGAAGTAGCAGGCGCTGGCGGTATCTTCCTGATGATCCTTCTGGTTGCTATCACTGCAATCGCGGCAATTACAACAGGTTCAGGTAACGCACCTTTCTACGCATTCGTAGAACTTATCCCAAGCCTTGCGGCTAAAATGGGTATCAACCCTGCTTACCTTGTTATTCCAATGCTACAGGCGTCGAACCTAGGCCGTACAATCTCACCAGTATCAGGTGTGGTTGTTGCGTGTTCTGGTATGGCAAAACTGTCGCCATTTGAAGTGGTTAAACGTACTTCAGTTCCCGTGCTTGTCGGTATTGTTATCGTGATTGTTGCAACACAAATCATGGTACCAACAGCCGTTTAAGCAAAGAATCTACACGATAAATCAAGCTCGCTAATGCGGGCTTTTTTTACGCTCTTGATTCAAAACAATAAAAAAAGGAGAGGCTAAGCCTCTCCTTTTATATCAAGTCTGCTATTTAACGTCAGGGGTATCCCTATAAATACTCTTGATATGAGCTGTGCGTTAAACTCTTCGCTGGATATATCCTTCGGCAGTTCCTTTGCTCACTAGATCGACAGACTCAACAACATGGCTTACCGCCGCAATATTGATGACAAACAATGTCATCGCAGCAAGGGTAAACTTTTGACACTTGATGAGAACCGATTCATGGATACGACCTGTTTTGACTAAATAAATCAAAACAACCCACTTGAGTAATGAGAAAATTGTATACATATAGCCTTTGATTCGGTTAATCGCCTAGCTATCGTATCGCATTCACTTCATCGGATGAATACTTTCATCTATAAATAAGAGCAAAAATCAGTAGTAAAACCAGCTTTAATATAAAAGCTATATCGATAATTTTCACCCCTGAAGACCTTAACGTTATCAGGATCCCCACAAATATGTCTCTCCTATAATCATACGTGTTTGATACAACGCTCAATCAATTAAACACAATAACTATACAGACCAGCATACTGTAAGCGAAGCTATTCGAATATACCGAATTATAGATAAGAATGGTTAAACAGCGGCACAAGGCTAACCATCCCCTCCATAACAGTGAACAAACCCAAGCACTTAATTCAATAATTAGCCCACCAAAGCGACTGGTAGCAACTACATTTATGTACTCAATCACAGAAAAAGATGTATTGCCGTATGAACATGGTAAACTCATGCCCATTTTATATGCTCTGTATTTTACCAGCGCAGCAATATCAACCTAGTGTTAAGCCAATAGGATCATGCAGGTACTCATACTGTCGTGAACATTATCCAAATAGCTGGCTGCATCACTCATATAAACGTGAAGGCACTGGACCCTATATAACAGGGCCTTAACGATCACCATCGACCTAACAGGGGCATTCAAATGCTGAAGCTATATATCAAACATACGGTAACTGAGTGGTAGACACACTCAGGGTCAGCAGGATTTGCTGAACCTTAAATATGGCAAGACGCCCTCAATACATGCCCCTGAAAAATAAACAATAAATTGTAATATTATGAATTTGACTAAAATTAACGAGTATCCGAAGTACTGGGCTGAGTGCTATGGAATAGCTCCATTTCTACCGACAACTCGGAAAGAAATGGACGCACTGGGCTGGGATAGCTGCGACATAATTATTGTTACTGGTGATGCTTATGTTGATCACCCTAGCTTTGGTATGGCAATTATTGGCCGCTTGCTGGAAGCGCAAGGTTTTCGTGTAGGCATCATTTCCCAACCTAAATGGGATAACAAAGATGCTTTCATGGAGCTTGGCCAGCCTAACCTGTTCTTTGGTATTACGGCGGGTAACATGGATTCCATGATCAACCGCTATACCGCTGACCGTAAACTACGCCACGATGATGCCTACACACCAAACAACGAAGGCGGTAAACGCCCAGATCGCGCAGTATTGGTTTACTCGCAACGTTGTCGTGAAGCATTCAAAGAAACACCCATTGTATTGGGTGGTATTGAAGCGAGCCTACGCCGCTTAGCACACTACGATTACTGGTCAGACAAAGTACGTCGCTCAGTATTAGCCGATGCCAAAGCTGACATTCTATTGTTTGGTAACGCCGAACGTGCATTAGTCGAAGTCGCACATAGCCTTGCTAATGGTCAAACGCTGGAAGAAATGCAATTCATTGCGGGTACTGCCGTAATGATGCGTGAGCTGCCTGCTGGCTATAAAGAAATCGACTCAAGCCGCATTGAAAAACCGGGCCGTGCTATGCAAATGCCGAACCCGTATGCGACTGAAGAAGTGTGTGAAACCAACAAAAAAGAACAGGCAAACGCTCAGCCAGTTCAGCAAGTGGTGCATATTCAACCATCGCGCCACGATTCTAAGAGCACTGCGGTACGTTTACCATCGTACGAGAAACTGCGTAACGACCGTATTCTATACGCACACGCAAGTCGTGTGATGCACTTAGAAACGAACCCGCATTCATCACGAGCACTGATTCAAAAGCATGCTGATCGTGAACTGTGGATCAATAAGCCACCTATTCCGCTAACAACGGAAGAAATGGACTACGTATTTGGGTTGTATTATGCGCGTGTACCGCACCCTTCTTACGGCAAAGCAAAGATCCCTGCGTATGACATGATCAAGACATCTGTGAACATCATGCGTGGTTGTTTTGGTGGTTGTTCGTTCTGTTCTATCACAGAGCACGAAGGCCGCATTATCCAAAACCGCTCGCAAGAGTCGATCATTAACGAGTTAGAAGAAATTCGCGATAAAGTCCCTGGTTTTACGGGCACAATCTCAGATCTTGGTGGCCCAACAGCTAACATGTATCGCCTTGGTTGTTCAGATCCTAAAGCGGAGGCGAACTGTCGTCGCCCTGCATGTATCTACCCAGATATTTGTAAAAAGCTAAATACGGATCATAAACACACGATCGATCTATATCGTAAAGCTCGTGAAGTTAAAGGGATTAAAAAGATCCTGATTGCCTCTGGTGTGCGTTACGATTTAGCCATTGAATCACCAGAATACATTCGTGAGCTAGTGACTCACCATGTGGGTGGTTATTTGAAAATTGCCCCTGAACATACCGAGAAAGGCACGCTTGATCTGATGATGAAGCCGGGTATGGGCAAATATGATCGCTTCAAAGAACTGTTTGAGAAGTACAACCGTGAAGCAGGTAAAAAACAATACCTGATCCCTTACTTTATTTCTGCGCATCCTGGTTCAACCGATGACGACATGCTAAACCTTGCACTTTGGCTGAAGAAGAATGAGTACCAGTGTGATCAGGTACAAAACTTCTACCCATCACCTATGTGTAATGCAACGGCGATGTATCACTCTGAAACTAACCCGCTGAAGCGTGTTAAGTATAAAAAGCGTGAAGATCTATTTGTTGCAAAAGGGGAACGTCAACGTCGCTTGCATAAAGCACTACTTCGCTATCACGACCCAGTAAACTGGCCATTGATCCGTGAAGCCTTAGTCAACATGGGTAAGAAGTACTTAATTGGCGATCGACCAAACTGCTTAGTGCCTGAAGAAGGCAGCGATGCGGAACTAACGCCTGCACAACGTCGCGGTTCTGGCCGCCATGGTGCTAAACGTTTTGCGACTAAACACCCTAACCAGCCAGACATCCGTAAAGATGGCAAGCGCAACGGTAAACCTGGTGGTAATGGTGGTAACCGTCCTCAAAACGGCAATGGCAATGGCAATGGCAATGGCAATGGCAATGGCAATGGCAATGGCAGCAATAAGCCAAGCAACGGTAATCGTGGCAAGCCTGCAGGCCAATCATCAGGCAACCGTAGCAACACAGGGAATGCACCTGGTTCTCGTGGTGGCAACGGTAAACCAGCAAGCCGAAATGGCAATAGCAATGGAAATGGCGGTAACAAGCCTAACCGTAGTCGCTCAAGAGCATAGTAGAAGCACTTAACTTCATTTACTGTGTCTTAATGCAAAACAGCCCACGCATGCGTGGGCTGTTTTCTTTCTGGCGATAAAAATTTAAACCATGCTAGCGGAACAACTCAGATCCAAGGAAGAAAAGCGTTACTCCACCTAAGACTACCAGCAGTAATTTAATAATCGTCTTTTGCTGAGTTTCATCAAGATACTTCACAGCAAGGAATGCGAGCAGTAGCAATGCAATAATAACGGCAATTTTTAGCATTGGTGTGAACTCCTAAGTGTAGTGGCTGAGAGTCTGCTGGCTATCAAATATAAAATGGACGATAGAGTCTCAATATCTATTTAACGTAACACAAGCCCTTATCGTTCAACCCAACCTATATCAAGTTATTCCCCTAAGGTCACAGTTTGATCCTTAGATCTCAAACACTTGGTAATCTTTAAGTTGTGGGATCACTTTTTGTACTTCTTGTTCTTCTTGCGCTAACCCTTTCATTGAATCGCACAATTCATTCGCTTTTACTGCCATTTCACCTGAACGCGAGCGGATCCGTTCTTCTAAACGCGCTTTAAGATCAGAAAATTTAGTTTGTAGCTCAGAAAAGCTCAAATCCCCTTCTTTCATCTCAGCTGACAGTGCCGCGAACATTGCCGATGCTGATTCAAGGCTTACATGCTTTAGCGCTTGTTCAAACTCACCCTTCCAACTGGTATCCATTTGGTCAAACAAGTTTTCAGGCATAACAAACTCACCGTCTGGGTAAAATTTGTCATTCGCTTTTGCTGCGTAGTCATCAATCAGACTCTGCACTTTGGCAAAGGATTCTTTAGAGTCAAAATCAGCCGATACTTCATCGAGCACATCATTTGCTACACCCACACCGTCTTTTGCTAAATCAGCCATCTTAGGTAAATTATCTTTTACCGATTGCGTATAAGCATCTAACGCACGCTGCTGCATCGCATTTAAATCAAGCTGCTTACCGTTAATGAATACGTTGTTGTTTTCATCTATAAGCAATTTTGGCTGACCACTTTCGTAAATCGATACTTGTTCGCCCGCAATACGTACTTCATGCTGAACATCGACAGGACAACTTTTTGCTTGCACTGCTGATACTGCACTGAATGAAGCGGCTAAAGCGGTAAATGCTAAGACTGACTTTTTCATTTCTATTGAATAACCTTTACGATTAATTATGCCTTCACTATACCGTTTAGCTTCAGCAACAGCTAGTTTCCGCACTTTGCTTTGTTTTTCAGTAACAAAAAGGTAAGCTTGAAAAGTCACTCATCAAAATGGATTCATTGTGGAAAAAGTCGCTATTTTTGTCGATGTGCAAAACATCTATTACACGGTAAAAGAAAAATACCACTGTAACTTCGATTACAACGCATTTTGGGCTGAAGCAACCCAAGGTCGAGAAGTTGTGGCGGCCTATGCTTATGCAATTCACCGTGGCGATGAAAAACAGCGTCAGTTCCAAAATATCTTGCGCGGCATTGGCTTTGAAGTGAAATTAAAGCCTTTCATCCAACGTAGTGATGGTTCCGCTAAAGGAGACTGGGATGTAGGCATTACGCTGGATGTTGTAGAACACGCACCTGACGTTGACCGCGTTATTCTTCTATCCGGTGATGGTGATTTCGATTTATTGGTTGAAAAAGTACAAACCAAATTCGGTGCAAGTGTAGAAATATATGGTGTACCCGGCTTAACGGCTACATCATTACAAAACACGGCCCACTTCTATCGTGAGATTGAGCAAACACTGCTGCTTGGTCGATAACGTAAAACGCCCAATGCGACAACTTCACATTGGGCGCTTACCATACATTTATTTTCTGCACTTCTTTCTCTCTACTAATACCCCTTATTAGGCAGTAAGGCTTATCTGGCGAGTAGCTTGTATCTGCTTAAGCGCACCCCATGTCATTTTTAACGGTACAATCACAAAATAGACTGAAGCGATAATCACCATCACGGGATCGGCATACGGTGCAAAGTGAGCATACGATGACATTTTCAAACCAGTCGCGATTGTAAAACCAATTAATACAGCACCACTTATCACGGTATCCATCAACCATTGCTTAGACTCCGCATCCACCAGCGCAGACTCCGCTTTACCACTGTAAACTGCCATCACTTTATAGTTAATGAAACAACCAACAACGTTAACCACACCAAACACTAAAGCGACACCCGTATCTATATTACGGCCTCCCATAAAAATGGCTTCGACTGCGGCATAAAAAGACACCAAACACATAATAGTGATAACCATACCTTTAAAGGCAATCACACCAGACTCAACTTGCTGAGAATGTGTTACCGAGTGTACTTTTTTCTGTGTGGTTTTCTGTGTGGTTTTATCACGGTGTAAATACGCAGCAGCGGCTAAAGAGACCAGTGTTAGCGCTAAGCTGACAAATGAATACGCACCATCGAAAACAATAACTAAAGATCCAAGCCACAAACCAAGGGCGATCCCCATAACGGCAAAAAGGAATGATGATAACGTTGAAAACTGAAGTAACTTACGCTCTAGTTGGATATTGCATGACATATAAACCTCGATAATCGACAGCTTTTTCGTCGATATATACTCTTCTTTTGTAATCCACTTCATATTAACGCGGCTGACGTTATTGCTATAATCTCTCAGCGACGAGTTTTTCGTCGGATAATATTTAAGCGATATCAGAGTAATATTGACGAGACCCTCACAATGAAAATATCCCAAGTGGAAATGTTTCTTCATGCCAGCCAAACAGGCTCTATAAGCGAGGCCGCTCGAAAACTTGGCAAGAGCCGTACGACAGTGAGCGCGGCTTTAAGCGCACTCGAAGATGATTTAGGGGTAAAACTACTGACCCGTACTGGTAATCGTATTTTACTGACCGACATTGGCCAAACTGTCGCGAACGATTGTGTTCGACTAGCCATGATCGCCAATGAAATTAAGACCAAATGCACTCAACATATTGAAGGAGTTGAATCGGCCATTCGTATCGCCCGTGACGATGCACTACCAGAATCACTGTGGCGAGATTTGATCAAGCAACTGAAACACACCTTCCCCAAAACCAGCTTGTCTGTGTATGTTGCCCCTCCGCCTGAATTGGAGAACTTGGTTGAACAAAACATTGTTGATGTCGCGTATGGTTTATTACCCGCTAATCATCGTGCACCTCGATTACACCATGTCGATTTAGGGCAAATCAGGATGATGTCGGTTGCCCATAAAGATCACCCGTTAAGCCAATTACGAAAAGTGCACAGTGCAGATTTAGAGCGTTATACCGAAATTGCTTTAGCTTATATTGATGATGAAAGCCTGAAAGCGGTATCACCAAAATCAACTAACTACATTGCACTGGCCTTTTATGAATACTTACGAAATGCTGTTGTAGACGGTACAGGCTGGTCTTACGTCCCTGATTTACTAATTAAAGATCGGTTACGTGACGGTACGGTGAAAGTCATCAAACATAACCGAGCAATGAGCTGGCAGCCTTATGGTGAAATAGTCGAACAAGAATCACGCCGCGGTGCTGTTATCCAATGGCTATCAGATCAGCTAGAAGACTACCTATTCGATCACTCTGGAGCAGAATAGCGCGTCTTTATATTGCGTCATGTCTCTTAATTGAAACATGCCTATGCCACCTTAGACCTATACTTTAGCGACACGTAAGCATTAATTTGCCATTGATAGGCACTTATTTGCGCTAATTTTCCAATGGTATTGTTGGGTTCGTAAGGGGATAAAGTATGTTTAAAAAGCTAGTAGCGGAGTTTATTGGCACATTTTGGTTAGTACTTGGAGGCTGTGGTAGTGCAGTATTAGCTGCCGCTTTTCCTGATGTCGGCATTGGCTTACTCGGGGTATCACTTGCCTTTGGTTTAACGGTTGTCACTATGGCTTATGCTATTGGCCATATTTCGGGTTGTCACCTCAACCCTGCAGTCACTGTTGGGCTATGGTCGGGCGGTCGCTTTCCCGTAGCTGATGTTGTTCCTTATATCTTATCCCAAGTACTTGGTGCCATTGTGGGCGCTTATGTACTCTATGTTATTGCCAGCGGCCAAGCTGGATTTGACTTAGCAGGGGGACTCGCATCTAACGGTTATGGTGAGCATTCACCCGGTGGTTACAGTTTACTTTCAGGTTTTGTGACTGAATTTGTTATGACTTTTATGTTTTTGATTGTCATCTTAGGTGCCACCCACAAACTGGCAACACCAGGTATGGCAGGACTTGCGATTGGTTTAGCGCTCACACTGATTCACTTAATCAGTATCCCTGTGACAAATACTTCAGTAAACCCAGCGCGTAGTACTGGCCCTGCGTTATTAGTTGGCGATTGGGCAGTGTCGCAGCTGTGGTTATTCTGGCTAGCACCTTTACTTGGCGCGCTAGTTGCGGGGATAGTTTATCGTTGGTTGAGTCCGCAAGAAGACTAAAAAACTAATATCAAATACCTAATACCTAATACCTAATACCTAATACCAAATACCAAATACCAAGGTAAGATAAAAGTAAGGCGAAAAAAACAAACAAAAGCCGCGAAATGTCGCGGCTTATACTTATCTTAGCAATTCAACTTTTCTACTGTTATACCCGTCATCTTTTTATATTTAACACTGCGATTAAGGTACTAGCTGCAATAGTGCTTGAACAGGATGCTTCAACTTGCGGTGCTCAAAACGTTTAACTTGGCTTCGACACGAATAGCCTGTGACTAAACAGCGTTCAGGATCACGCTGAGCTAGGTTTTGCTGCCAACTGAGCTCATACACGCCTTTAGACATTTCAAGCTTGTCTTTCTCATGGCCAAATGTTCCTGCCATACCACAACAACCCACTGGCACAGTTTCTAGTACCGCCCCAAAATGAGTAAAGATAGCACCCCACTCTTTCTCTGCATTGGGTAATTTAGTTTTCTCGGTACAGTGTGCAAAGAGGTGCCAAGGTTCCGATTTTTCGGCCGCTTTTTGCTTTTGCAATTCAGGTAATAGCGGTAACAGCCATTCATGGGCGGTTAATACAGCAAAGTCACCTCGCTGATCAGCAAGCACTTCATTGTATTCATCGCGATAACAAAGCACTAAAGCAGGATCAACGCCAACCAGAGGTATATTTAGTGCTGATAGTTGATTCAAAAACTCAGCGGTATTTTTTGCCGTTTTAGCAAACTGACGTAAGAAACCTTTTACATGCTGCGCTTTGCCATTTGGTTTAAACGGTACAATAATTGGCTTCTTACCTAGTTTTTCAGCCAACAGTACGAAATCGCTGACAACATCTGCATCGTAGAAAGAAGTGAACGGATCCTGCACTATTAGTACATAGTGCTGACGCTCTTGAGCTGATAGCGCTTGTAACCAAGTAAGATCAAAATGTGTCGCCTGATGACCATCTAACCTTTCTTGTAACGTCGGTACAGACAATGCAGGCATATCAACATAGCCAATCGTTTTAGCCGTTAACGATTGTGACCATTGTGGGCGCATCACCGCATTAAACATGGCAGGGGCTTTTGCCATGAGCGGTAAATAGCTTTCAACATACGCCACTAAGTAATCTTTGACCGGACGTTGATAACGGCTGTAATACATATGCATAAAGCGCGAGCGAAAGCTCGGTACATCAACTTTGATCGGACATTGGCTCGCACACGCTTTACACGCTAAGCAGCCATTCATTGCTTCCATCACTTCATGTGAATAATCGTAAGCGGCGCGTTGACTACCGTAGGTGTTTTTTAGCCTATCGATAATTTGTTTGATCGTCGGCGTCGTTGTTAGCAGCTTCTGCTCTAACACAAGAGGGTCAATGCCTTGTTCAGCAAGCTGACGTAACCATTCACGCACTAAGCCGGCACGGCCTTTGGGGGAATGACGGCGATCAGCACTGATCTTCATCGATGGACACATAGGTGAACTGGTATCGTAATTAAAGCACAGGCCATTACCATTACACTCCATCGCCTGCTTAAAACTATCTCGCGTTTTTACTGGGATCTGTCGATCGTAAAAACCACGTTTCACACCATCCACTTTCACAAGCGCTGCATCACTATCAATGGGCGTACAAATTTTGCCTGGGTTCATGCGGTTATCAGGATCAAACGCCGTTTTTATTCGACGAAGTTCGGTAAATAATTCATCGCCAAAAAATTCAGGGCCATATTCAGAACGAAAGCCTTTTCCGTGTTCACCCCACATCAAACCGCCATATTTAGCCACCAGCGCAACCACTTGATCAGAAATGATTTTCATCAACATTTCTTGCTCAGGGTCACACATATCTAAAGCGGGACGAACATGCAAAACACCCGCATCAACATGACCAAACATGCCGTAATTCAATTGTTTCTCATCCAATAACTGACGAAATTCAGCAATGAAGTCGGCTAGGTTTTCAGGTGGAACACAGGTATCTTCTGCAAAAGCGATGGGCTTTTTCGCCCCTTTAGCAGCACCTAATAGCCCCACCGCTTTTTTACGCATCGCATAAATTTTTTGAATGCTCGCAAGATCATCACACACCTGATAACCAATCAGGCCTTGCTCATTATTGGCAATCAATACATCAAGGCGCTGGCAAAGTTCAGTGACTTGTTGTTGATTTTCAGCCACTGAACTATTAGCAAACTCCACCATATTGATTCCCAGCATATCTTTGCCAGGAACGTCCGTTAATAAATCACTTACCGTATGCCACACAATGTCTTGTTTGGCTAAATTCAACACGCGAGAATCCACGGTTTCTACCGATAAGGCATTCGCCTCAACCATCATAGGCGCATTGCGTAAGGCTGAATCAAAGCTATTGTATTTAATGTTCACCAAAGTACGTGCCTTTGGGATTGGGGTGATATTAAGCTTTGCTTCAGCAATAAAAGCTAATGATCCTTCAGCACCACATAGCAAGCGAGCAATATCGAACTGTGTAAGGTCGTCATCGAATACATTTTTAAGATCGTACCCAGTCAGGAAGCGATTCAGCGGTGGGAATTTATCGATAATTTGAGGGCGTTTTTCACGACAAACCTGCTCACTCACTCGCAGTGCATTCGCGGCAAAGTTGCCGTCAGGTGAACCCACCTTAGTAGCCTTGTCTGAAGATACAACTGGTGCCGTATTCAATACAGAACCATCAGCCAGTACCGCCGTCAGAGACAAGACATGATCAGAGGTTTTGCCATATTTAAGCGAACCTTGGCCAGATGCATCAGTATTAATCATACCGCCAATTGTGGCGCGATTACTGGTAGACAGATCGGGCGAGAAAAAATATCCATGAGGACGAAGTGCATCATTAAGCTGGTCTTTGATGACACCGGTTTGCACCCGTACCCAGCCTTCAACTGGGTTCACTTCCAAAATCTGGTTCATGTGGCGTGAAATATCCACCACAACCCCTTGAGTCAAAGACTGGCCGTTAGTGCCAGTGCCACCACCGCGAGGAGAAAAAGAAACAGTACGAAAAAGTTCAGATGCACCAACTTTACCTATCAGTGATAAGTCGTCGATATTTGTAGGGAAAATAACGGCTTGTGGTAATTGCTGATAAACGCTGTTGTCAGTAGCTACAGCGAGTCGGCTAGCATAAGTGGTTTCAATATCACCAAGAAAACCAGCTTGGTCGAGTTCATTCAAATAGTCCAGTACGACACTGTCGATACTGCTCTGAGTTGTCAGTGCGGGTAACATTGCGCTCCTTTTCCAGTTTACTGCCGAATCCTACGGCATCTGGTTATCTCAATCATTATTACCCCCCACTGTACCTCACGCTTTACGTAAACTAAAGCGTGAGGTAAGGCAGATTATGCTACTAACTTAGTTGAAATTACTTTTCGGATCAGGGTGGTACCAGTTAAAAGCCAAATTCCTGCAAGAAAGCAACCCAGAGAGCGTATAGATAACACGATTAAGCTAACGCTCGACTGGCAGGCAATCCAATTTGTTACCCAAGCAATCACGCCAGCTCCTAACGCAAATAATCCTGCGGTAAAGATAATTTGCCCCACCTTTAGTGGGCGCTTAAGCGGCTCCCAGCTCACATAATCCAAGCCTAAAAATATCCCTAGGAGAACAGAAAACAGATAAACATGTTCTGGCGCATGACTAAAACTAGCAATAAACCCAACAAACATAGATAGCGATAACCAAAACCACTTACTCATAATACAGTCATCTAGGGCATTGTTCTCTGCATTGAGCCACGCGATATAAATCGCCACCATACCAGTACCTAGAATTAAGCTTGCCATTGTATCGGTAATAAAATGTACGCCATACCAGACGCGTGCGACAGCTTGTCCAAACGCAAGAAAATAAGCGACGGGCAATAATAAGAACATCACCAGTAAGCCACGTTTATGCGTTAAGTAGTACCATGCAAGCCCCCACAAAACCGTTGCTATTAACGTATGTCCACTAGGAAAACTAAAACCATAGGCACTGGCTTGTTTTAATGCAGGCACAATATAAAACGGTCGCGGTGAACCGATACTTAATTTCAGCACCGAGGAAATAAAGGTAACGCTTAGCAAAATAATGGATAAACGCAATACACCTTTGGTACCAAACATAACGGCACTAACCACGAGTAGAAAAGCGATAAACCCAACTTCACCGGGCAAATTTAATACCGCGATTGTCGTCTCAAAAATAGATTGCTGAGTTTGTGGCCAGCTTTTAACCCAGTGTTGAAATTGACTAATAAGCTGTAATTCCAACTGATGAAGTAAGTTAACACGATCACTTAAATCAGAATAATAGTCGACCGCACTTTCAGGTGTTATCGCCAACCATTTTTTTAATAACGGTTTATCGTTAGGAAAACGATAATCTGATGCTTTTAGCTCGTCAGGGCTAATAAGATAAACACGGCGAACTTCTTTGCCAAAATGCTCAGCAAACCATGACTCGACTATTGCGAATCCTAACGAATCTTTGGTGGTCGATACAAGTATTGGATCTTGTGCAACACAAGCATAAATTAGCGCTCGCTCTCGCTGCTGAATAAGGTGTGCTATCTCAACTTTGATCCCAGTTTCTTCAAGTGCTTCACGAATCGCACTCTCTTCAGGTGTGGTGTTAGGCTCTATATAGCCGCCCGGCAGTGATATTTTCTTTGTTATGACTTCTGAAAGCATAACCAGTTTTTCACCAACACGAATGACACAAACGGCACCCACAACATGTTTATCGGCTTGCTCATTATTATTTACGTTAACTGGGTTAGCGCTTGAAATACCCGAGAGGCATAACAAAAACACACCAAGGATCATTTTTACGACAACGTTTTGGATACCAACCACCTGCATTCCTACTTTCAGCCAACCTAAATACTCACACCTTCTTAATTGCGGCATTTTCATACAATTAATTAAATGGTGAGTTTAATAAAATTAACAATATATGGAATAGCGACTAATAAAAAGAATATTCCTTTAAAAGCCGCATAAAACAAAACCCTCTAGTGAGGGTTTATTTATCATCACTGAAAAGGTGACAGAGTAACAGCGCCTACAATCCGCCCATCAGGGTGTATTTCGTTTCTAAGTATTCATCAATACCTTGCGCTGCACCCTCGCGGCCAAGTCCTGATTCTTTAATACCACCAAATGGAGCAACTTCGGTTGAAATTAGCCCTTCATTCACACCAACCATACCGTATTCCAAGGCTTCACTCATACGGAATGCTTTTGATAATGATTGGGTATAAATATAAGCCGCTAAGCCTGAGTCAGTATTATTCGCGCGTGCAATTACATCTTCGTCGTCACTGAAAGTAAAGGCCGCAGCTAAAGGGCCAAAGGTTTCTTCTGTTGCAACTAACATGTCATCTGTCACATCACGTAAAACAGCTGGCTGCACAAAATGCGTTGATGACTTTTCTTGGCTGCCATGCAACAAGGTTGCCCCTTTCTGTACTGCATCATGGATATGAGCTTCAATCTTTTCAACCGCAGAACGATTGATCATTGGGCCAATATCTACCCCTTCAATGAAACCATTACCCATCACAAGGGATGATACTTTGTCGGTTAGCATATTCATAAATCTATCGTAAACACTTTCATGTACGTACAAGCGATTTGCACACACACAGGTTTGCCCAGCATTTCGGAATTTAGCCACCATATAACCGGCGAGTGCTTTTTCTAAGTCAGCGTCGTCAAAAACAATAAATGGCGCGTTACCACCTAATTCTAGAGACATTTTTTTCACCGATGCAGCGGATTGCGCCATCAGTAATTTACCAATCGCTGTCGATCCAGTGAATGAGATTTTTCGTACTGTTTTATTGCTAGTCAGCTCACCACCTATCGCCACAGCATCGCCCGTTACCACACTAAACAAACCTTTAGGCAAGCCTGCTTGTTCTGCCAAAGCCGCTAGAGCTAACGCAGTAAACGGGGTATCAGGAGCCGGTTTTAGTACAACGCTACAACCAGCAGCGAAAGCAGGACCACATTTACGTGTAATCATCGCGGCGGGAAAGTTCCAAGGGGTAATCGCCCCCACAACACCAATCGCCTCATGGCTCACTAAAATCCGCGCATCAGGTCTATGACTCGGTATCATTTCACCTCGAATACGCTTTGCTTGTTCGGCATACCACTCGATAAAACTGGCCGCATAGGCAATCTCAGCTTTTGCCTCTGTTAACGGCTTACCTTGCTCTGCCGTTAAAATTTCGGCCAGAGCCTCACTGTGCTGTTGGATTAAATCAAACCAACGACGTAATACTATCGATTTTTCTTTTGCTGTCGTTTTTTGCCATGATTTAGACGCGATATCAGCAGCATTAATCGCGCGCTGTGTTTCAGCTTGACCACACTCAGGCACATGGCCAAGAAGGGTGCCATCGGCAGGGTTATACACGGGCTGATTACTGTTAGAGTCGGCATCGCACCATTGGCCTGCAATGTAAACTTGCTGCTTAAAAATAGTATGCTGTTGTAGATTTAATTTATGCACTTCATCGCCCTCACCATTTGTTATACAAATATATTACCCTACACTCACGGTATAGCCAGCAAGAAAGCGCCATTAAGCCTCTTAAGGGTACCTTTTCAACACAAGTTAATCCTATTCGACACCTTCCAGTTTCAATGCCTATTTTCTGCTTGTTTTGTAATCATCTTCGGAGCGGCTTATCATTATCTAAATGGCGGTTCTAAATGGTAAATATAAAATACCAGTATCATTACTGACGTTAAAACAAGCAACAGTAGTACAAATTACCTGTTTCAGATGGAGGAAATTGAGACCGCAGTCTATTCTGTATAAGTACACTTTCATGGAAAGCAGCCATGGCAGAAAAAACAAGAACAATCAAAAAAGTTCGCTACGGTCTGAAATCAGGACCAATGACAGCTTATATTCAAAGTGGCGATATAGAAGAGCTCAATCCTTTTGCCTTATGGGATCATTATCAGGCTAAAAATGTCTGCCAACCGGTTGGATTGGACTTTCATGGTCACTCAGGTGTTAACACACTCACCTACCCAATATGCGGTCATTTACGCCATGTTGATTCGACAGGTAGCCAAACTTCACTTGAGCCTGGCGATGTTCAAATGATGCTGGCTGGTAATGGCGTCATACATAAAGATACCTTAAAGCCAATAGATGGACTTATTGAAACCTTTGCCCTGTGGGTTTTACTGCCCGCGAAAAACAGTGAAATGTCGGATGCAAACAGCCTCAAATTTACCGCAAGTCACCTGCCGCTTATCGAAAAAAACAACGTTACCGCAAAAGTACTCATTGGTGAGATTGATGAGATAAAAAGTCCGATAACATCTCCTTCACCTGTACTTATACTTGATATTGCTATCGCACCTTATAGTCAATGGGAGACTCAGCCAAATAAAAAGCTCAGCTCAGGATTTGTGTTTGTACATTCAGGGAAGGCGTATATCAGTAGTACTGAAGTAAACAAAAACCAAATGGCAATATTTACGCCTTCTGAAGACAAGATTGAGATTCGAACCAGCCATTATGGCTGCCGCCTTCTTCTCGCGATTGGCGAGCCACTCGCGCAGCCGATTATTGCAACCTCCACCTCAGTTCACTCATCAGTTACTCACCTGCAACACTCAGCGCTACATATAAAAAAATTATTGAAACAAGTAGAAACT
>NZ_NOIF01000100.1 GCF_002265265.1 Photobacterium sanguinicancri | reverse complement strand
GATAAACACTAAGATCTTTTACGTCGATGTACTATTTAGGTACTTTCTTTTGTTGTTCAAACCAACAAGAAATAAAACTCAAATTAAGTTCAATTAACCGAGCGCGTAAAGAGGGAGGAACTTCAGCGAGCATATTAATCAATTGCTGAGTGTCTTCCTGCATACACGGACTGCTCGTTGGATTCTCTTCGAATAAAAACCAACCCAGTGGACGCTCTGTCACTTCCGCGATTAGCATTAATGTCGAGACTCTAGGCTCTGTTTTCGCAGACTCTAAATCAAGATAAGTTTGACGCGCGATGCCAAGCTTTTTAGCCATTCCAACTTGCGTAATCTCTTGCCATTCTCTCGCTTCACGAATTTTATTGGCGATCAATAATTTGGAAGTATTCATGCATATACCATCTACTTCATCGCTTATGCCAGTACAATAACTTGTACGACAACAAACGATCGCCTTAAGGCATACCTAAGTTGTTAATAACAAGGAATTATGCCCTTCGCATTTCACGCGTCACCGAGTGAACAGTCAATTTGTGACCCACGGCCCTCAATGTAAGCCTAAGTAGACATACATATTTTGACAATGCCTACAACATCGTACAACTCAATGCAGTGAGCGCTGTAACATAAATCTGCTTATTTTTTATCGCGCTGGGTTAATGCTTTAGTGTATTCCGCCATAAAGCCCGCTAAGTTGATACTTTGCTGCAAAATCACATTACGTGCCGAATGCGGCAAGCGACTAAAGTATTGCAATAAACGATCGATCTCTTCTTTGTACTCACTTTCTAAAATCTCGATCCCTTCATCACCATACACAAACCACGTTAGAGGGCGTTCGGTGATTTCTGAAATTTCTGACAGTAAGCGTACCTTAGGTTCGGTTTTACCGGTTTCAAGATCAAGATACGTTTGGCGAGCAACTTTTAGCTGTTGCGCCATATGTACTTGTGTCAGTCCTTTCCACTCACGAGCTTCACGGATACGTGCTGCTATTTTCGTTTTAGAATCTGTCATGTCTAACCTCCAATACACATCTAATAGAAGACTACTTAGTGTTCATGACTGAACTTGCACAAGGTGAGCCAATTTGGAGAAACCTAAAAAACAACAACAAATCAAATCATTACAAAAAATAACAACAAGCATGGTTAAAGCATTTCTATTTTGATTCGCAGAAAGTCGTACATCGCTATCTAGATTTTCATTTCGCAATATTCTCGTCACCCGAGCAAAACAACCTAGACAAATCCGTGTATTGGCTGCAATTTACCGTAGAAATAAGCGTCATTAATGTACTAGAGAATAGACGCTTTCATTCTGTCTCGAATCCCAGCCATAAAAAAAGCACCGATAACGGTGCTTTTTCTTAATGTTCAAACAAAAACTCAATCGCGAGATTTATTCAACCGTTACGGCTTTAGCCAAGTTACGCGGTTGGTCAACATCGGTCCCCTTAATTAAGGCAACATGGTACGACAGTAGCTGCATAGGTACGGTATAGAAGATTGGCGCAATCACCTCATCAACCCGTGGCATAGTAATAATTTTCATGCCGTCACACGCTTCAAAGCCCGCTTCGCTATCAGCAAAGACATACAGTAGACCACCACGAGCCCGGACTTCTTCGATATTTGATTTCAGCTTTTCAAGTAAGTCATTGGTCGGCGCAACCACAATCACCGGCATATCGGCGTCAATCAAAGCAAGCGGACCGTGTTTCAATTCACCCGCGGCGTATGCTTCGGCGTGAATGTAAGAGATCTCTTTCAGTTTCAGTGATGCTTCCATCGCAATAGGATAGAACTCGCCACGGCCTAAAAATAATGCGTGGTGCTTATCAGCAAAGTCTTCTGCTAATTGTTCAATCGGCTTATCAAACGCAAGTGCTTTCTCAATTTGGGTTGGTAACTGGTGCAATGACGCGACGATTTCACGCTCTTTCTCTGCACTGATCAGGCCTTTTTCTTTACCCAATGCCGTTACAAACATCAGCATTGCCACCAACTGAGTAGTGAACGCTTTGGTTGATGCTACACCAATTTCAGTGCCCGCTCGGGTCATGAAAGCCAAATCCGATTCACGGACCAATGAAGAACCAGCCACATTACAGATAGTGATTGCTGACATGTAGCCTTTTTCTTTCGCCAAACGTAGCGCAGCCAAAGTATCAGCCGTTTCACCCGATTGAGAAAGGGTTAGCAGTAAGCTATTTGGACGAGTGACAAATTTGCGGTAACGGAATTCAGAGGCAATTTCAACGTCACAGCTCACACCCGCCATCGATTCAAACCAGTAACGCGCCACCATACCTGCATTGTAAGAGGTACCACAGGCGATGATTTGGACGTGCTCAACTTTCTCTAGAATGTCTTTCGCACCGCTACCAATACTCTCAACAATCACGCTGTCGTTGGTAATACGGCCTTCCATGGTGTTAATTAACGCGCTTGGCTGCTCGTAAATTTCTTTTTGCATGTAATGACGGTACTGACCTTTATCGGCAGCATCTTGCTGTAGGTTCGACTCATGCACTTCACGCTCAACCGGCGCACCGCTGTCATCAAACACATTCACTTCACGACGAGTAATTTCAGCTACATCGCCTTCTTCAAGAAACATGAAGCGACGTGTTACATTCAATAGCGCTAATTGATCCGAAGCTAAGAAGTTTTCACCAACGCCTAAACCAATAACCAATGGGCTACCAGAACGAGCCACAACAACACGCTCAGGATCGCGACGGTCCATTACGACCGTACCGTATGCCCCTTCAAGCTGTGTCACGGTTTTTTGTACCGCTTCAAGCAAGGTTGCCGCTGATCGCAGTTCCCACTCCACTAAGTGAGCAATGACTTCGGTATCGGTTTGCGATACAAAGCAGTAACCACGCTCAGTCAGTAGGTTACGAAGTTCTTCGTGGTTTTCAATGATGCCGTTATGAACCAACGCAATATGATCACCTGAAACATGGGGGTGAGCATTAGATTCAGAAGGTTCACCGTGCGTAGCCCAGCGCGTATGAGCGATACCCGTTCCGCCAATCACAGGATTACTTTCAACGGCATCGGCCAATGCTTGCACTTTACCTAAACGACGTACTCGCGTTAAGTTGCCACCTTGATCGACCACAGCGACGCCAGCTGAGTCATAACCGCGATACTCTAAACGACGTAAACCTTCGACTAAAATCTCAGCCACATCACGTTGTGCTACTGCACCCACAATTCCGCACATATGAAAACTCTCCTAATTTTTTTCGACTGGCGCGCAAATCACTTGCACACCACACTGTTCAATTTGTTTTTTTGCCTCAGTATCGAGGCCTTCATCAGTAATCAAGGTACTAATGCTATTCCAAGGTAATTCCAAGTTTGGAATACGGCGGCCAATCTTGCTGGATTCCACCATCACAACAACTTCACGTGACACTTCCGCCATGACACGACTCAACCCGATGAGCTCATTAAAGGTTGTCGTCCCTCTTTCGATATCAATACCATCTGCACCAATGAATAGTTGATCAAAGTCATACGAACGTAGCACCGACTCCGCCACTTGGCCTTGGAAGGCTTCAGAGTGAGGATCCCAAGTACCGCCCGTCATTAATAACGTCGGTTCGTTCTCTAATTCATTAAGGGCATTGGCGACATTTAGGGAGTTGGTCATCACAATCAGACCCTGTTTGTCGTTCAAGAGGGGGATCAAACAGGCAGTGGTGCTGCCGCTATCAAAAATTAAGCGGTTATGGTCACGAATACGTTCAGCTGCCGCTTTGGCAATCGCTAACTTTCGTTCTGAAACATATTCTTCAGTCTCATCGACAGCAACTATTTCCGACGGCATCGCAATCGCACCGCCATAACGGCGCAATAGCAAGCCACTTTTTTCTAACGTCGCAAGATCTTTACGAATAGTCACTTCGGATGTGGCAAACTGCTGTGCCAAAGCATCCACGCTAGCTTCACCTTGCTGAGCAATAAAAGCGGCAATGCCATGACGGCGTTGCTGAGTATTTCGTTTCGACATGATATTTCGATTCATTAATCATAAGTTTCGATATGAAAGATAATAGTAGCAAAACAAAAGATAAAAGATCAATGCAACACTGGCATATTAATTGACGAAAATAATGTTTCAGCGGAGGAAATAGAAATGAAAAAGCGAGGACATCTAAAATAAAACAAAAAAAGGCAGGTTTACACCTGCCTTTTCAATTCGTTATATCACCATGATAAATGGCTATTTTTGTTTTTCTGGGCGTTTCCAACCTTTAACGGTACGAGCAGGCGCACGCGTGATCACGAGTTCACCCTCACCAACATCACGGTTAATGGTTGCACCAGCACCAATCGTAGCACCTTGACCAATTTTTACTGGGGCAATTAGCTGCGTATCAGAACCCACAAACACATCATCGGCAATTTCAGTTTTAAACTTGTTCGCACCATCGTAGTTACAAGTGATTGTGCCAGCGCCGATATTAACGCGATCGCCAATTTCAGCATCGCCTAAATAAGTCAGGTGGTTAGCTTTAGAGCCTTTGCCTAAACGTGATTTTTTCATCTCGACGAAGTTACCCACGTGCGAATCACCCGCTAGCTCAGCGCCTGGACGTAAACGGCTAAATGGACCAACTGTACAGTCTTCACCGACAGTCGCCCCTTCAATCACGCTGTACGGACGAATAATGGTGTTATCGTCGATCTCACAATCCTTCAGGATAGAACCAGCACCAATCACAACATTATTACCGAGTGATACGCAGCCTTCAATGATCACATTGACATCGATTTCGACATCCGTACCACATTGCAACTCACCACGAAGATCAAAACGCGTTGGGTCACGAAGCATTACACCTTGCTCTAACAAACGCTCAGCTTGCATTGCTTGATGCGCACGTTCTAGCTTAGCCAATTGAACACGGTTGTTCACGCCTTCGACTTCAATTGCACTTGCAGGATGTACCGCTTCCACTGCACGGCCTTCATTGTGAGCAATCGCAATAATGTCAGTCAGGTAGTATTCACCTTGGGCGTTGTCATTCTTAAGCGCAGATAACCAACGCTTCATGTCACCGCCGTTAACGACCATCACACCCGTATTGATTTCTTTGATCAGCTTTTGTTCTTCAGAGGCATCTTTCTGCTCAACAATCGCAACCACCGGGCCATTACGGCGCACAATACGACCGTAGCCCATAGGGTTATCAAGCACGACGGTTAGCAAGGCAATGCCGCCATCAGGCTGAGCATCCAATAAGTTTTCCAGCGTCTGACCGCTGATCAGTGGCACATCACCGTATAAAATCAGGACTTTCTCATCGTCAGCCACACCAGGACATGCTTGATTTACCGCATGGCCAGTACCTAACTGCTCTGCCTGCAGTACCCAATTAACAGGCTCATTCGCTAGTACTTCTTGCATGGCGTCGCCACCATGACCGTAGACAAGGTGAATGTTATTGGCACCAAGATCCACACAGGTGTCAATCACGTGCTTAGCCATTGGCTTACCAGCAAGGGTATGAAGTACCTTTGGCAGGTTAGAGTACATACGGGTGCCTTTTCCCGCGGCGAGAATTACAGCGCTGAAGTTCATGCAGCGTATCCTTTTGAGTGCATATTAAAAATAAAATTATGGCTATTGTAACTGGAGGGAAGTGGAGTTTTAAGATAAAGCCGTTATTTTTTACCATGTATTAACTTGCTATCACGCGCAAAAGACATAAAAAAAGCGACCCTAAGGTCGCTTTTTGTATCAGGCGTCTGATTAACGCGCTTTACGAGTCAGCTCTATAACACGAAGCTGAGCGATCGCTTTCGCGAGATCACTTGCCGCTTGAGCAAAGTCGATATCGCCATGCTGATTGTGGATACGCTCCTCAGCTTGACGTTTCGCTTCTTCAGCCTTGGCTGCATCCAAATCTTGACCGCGGATCGCGGTATCAGCTAATACAGTGACTGTATTTGGCTGAACTTCAAGCATACCACCAGAAAGATAAATAATTTCTTCCTCGCCGTGCTGCTTAGCAATTCGGATCATCCCTGGCGTAATAGTGGTCAACAACGGAGTGTGGCCTGCGTGGATACCCAGTTCACCTTCGCTACCAGTCACCTGAATATTTTCAGCACGACCAGAGAACAATTTTTTCTCTGCACTGACTACATCCAGATGGAAGGTTATCGCTGCCATGTCGCCTCCTAGTTAGCTTAAAGCTTCTTCGCTTTTTCTAATACGTCTTCAATCGCACCACAGTACATAAATGCCTGCTCTGGGATATCGTCGTATTCACCCGCTAGAATGCCTTTGAAGCTACGTAATGTCTCTTTAAGAGATACGTAAATACCAGGCGAACCAGTGAAGACTTCTGCAACGTGGTAAGGCTGAGTAAGGAAACGTTCAATCTTACGCGCACGAGATACAGCTTGCTTATCTTCTTCAGATAGCTCATCCATACCTAGGATTGCGATGATGTCTTTTAGCTCTTTATAGCGTTGTAGCATTGACTGAACGCCACGTGCGATGTCGTAGTGCTCTTGGCCAACCACTAGTGGATCAAGCATACGAGATGTTGAATCCAGTGGGTCGATCGCAGGGTATAGACCTAGCGATGCGATTTGACGAGAAAGTACTACAGTTGCATCCAAGTGAGCAAACGTCGTTGCTGGCGATGGATCCGTCAAGTCATCCGCAGGTACGTATACCGCTTGAACCGACGTGATAGAACCGCTCTTCGTAGACGTGATACGCTCTTGAAGTACACCCATCTCTTCTGCAAGAGTTGGCTGGTAACCTACCGCTGAAGGCATACGACCTAGCAGTGCTGATACCTCTGTACCCGCAAGGGTGTAACGGTAGATGTTATCGATGAACAGTAGAACGTCACGACCTTCGTCACGGAAACGTTCAGCCATTGTTAGACCTGTCAAAGCAACACGTAGACGGTTACCTGGAGGCTCGTTCATCTGACCGTAAACCATCGCTACTTTTGATTCTTCAGGCTTCTCAACGTTAACAACGCCAGCTTCCTGCATTTCAAAGTAGAAATCGTTACCTTCACGTGTACGCTCACCAACACCCGCAAACACAGATAGACCTGAGTGTTGAATCGCGATGTTGTTGATAAGTTCCATCATGTTTACGGTCTTACCAACACCCGCACCACCGAATAGACCGATTTTACCACCCTTAGCGAATGGGCAAATCAAGTCGATAACTTTCACGCCAGTTTCTAGCAGTTCAGTTACATTCGATTGTTCTTCGTAGCTTGGTGCTGCACGGTGGATAGAGTAACGCTCTTTCTCACCGATCTCACCACACTCATCAATTGGATGACCTAGAACGTTCATGATACGTCCTAGCGTAGCTGTACCGACTGGTACTTCAATTGGGCGGCCTGTGTTTTCAACAGACAAACCACGACGTAAGCCATCAGAGGTACCCATTGCGATACCACGTACAACACCGCCACCAAGTTGCTGCTGAACTTCCAGTACTAGTGTACCGTTTTCTTTTGCATCAACATGTAGGGCGTCGTATACCTGTGGTACAGAGTCCTGTGGAAACTCTACGTCGACTACCGCACCGATGATCTGTACGATCTTACCTGTAGCCATCGTTAATCCTCTAAACTTATTAATTCTTTGCCTTAAACAACAGATGCACCAGAAACAATTTCTGATAGTTCTTGTGTAATCGCAGCCTGACGGGCTTTGTTGTACACAAGTTGCAAATCATCGATAAGATTACTTGCATTATCTGTCGCAGCTTTCATTGCAACCATTCGTGCCGCTTGCTCACTGGCAAGGTTTTCCACCACACCTTGGTACACTTGTGATTCAACATAGCGAACCAATAGGGCATCAAGCAGTGGTTTCGGCTCGGGCTCATAAATGTAGTCCCAAGAGTGGCTGCGCTGCATGTCTTCGTCTTCCGACTTCGGCAAAGGCAGCAATTGATCAATCACGGGTTCTTGTACCATGGTGTTCACAAACTGGTTGTAAACTAGGTACAGGCGATCAAGTTCACCTTCATCATATTTCTTCAGCATCACGCCGACAGTACCAATCAGTTCATCCACTGTTGGTGCATCACCCAAGCCTGAAACTTGAGCTGCTACGTTACCGCCGTAGTTATTAAAGAACGATGTTGCTTTTGCACCAATAAGGGCAAGTTCAACATCAGCACCTTGCTGAGACCAACCTTGGATATCTGTCATAGCTTGCTTGAACAAGTTAATGTTCAAACCGCCACACAGACCACGGTCAGAAGAAACAATGATGTAACCCACGCGCTTGGCTTCACGCTCTTCGAGATAAGGATGCTTATACTCAAGGCTACCAAGGGCGATATGACCGATCACTTTGCGCATAGTTTGTGCGTATGGACGTGATGATTCCATTGCGTCCTGCGTTTTACGCATTTTAGACGCTGCAACCATCTCCATCGCTTTAGTGATCTTTTGAGTGTTTTTAACACTACCGATCTTGTTACGAATCTCTTTTGCGCCGGCCATCGTTACTCTCCGTTAGTAGGTGATCGCAAGCGATCACCAACCAATTACCAAGTCTGGGTCGCTTTGAAATCGTCAACCAGTTTTACAAACTGAGCTTCAATTTCATCATTCCAAGCGCCCGTTTCATCAATCTGAGATACAAGCTCAGCAAAATGACCTTTGGCATATGAAAGCAACGCGGCTTCGAAATCAGCAAGCTTCGTCAGCTCAACATCAGTCAAATAACCTTTTTCAGCAGCAAAAATCACCATGCCTTGTTCGAAAACAGACATAGGTGCGTATTGCTTTTGCTTCATCAATTCAGTCACTTTCTGACCGTGATCAAGCTGCTTCTTGGTCGCTTCATCAAGGTCTGACGAGAACTGTGCGAAAGCCGCTAGTTCACGGTACTGTGCCAGTGCGGTACGGATACCACCAGACAGTTTCTTGATGATCTTAGTTTGAGCAGCACCACCTACACGCGATACAGAAATACCTGGATCAACCGCTGGACGAATACCGGCGTTGAACAGTTCTGTTTGTAGGAAGATCTGACCATCGGTGATCGAGATTACGTTAGTCGGTACGAAAGCTGATACGTCACCTGCTTGCGTTTCGATAATTGGAAGCGCCGTTAGGGAACCCGTCTTACCTTTCACTTCACCGTTAGTGAATTTTTCTACGTAATGTGCGTTTACACGCGCTGCACGCTCTAGTAGGCGAGAGTGAAGGTAGAAAACATCACCAGGGAATGCTTCACGACCCGGTGGGCGTTTAAGCAATAGTGAAATTTGACGGTACGCTACCGCTTGCTTAGACAAGTCATCGTATACAATCAGTGCGTCTTCACCGCGATCGCGGAAGTACTCACCCATTGCACAACCTGAGTAAGGTGCAAGGTATTGTAGTGCAGCCGCTTCAGAAGCAGAGGCAACAACAACAACTGTGTTAGCAAGTGCGCCGTGCTCTTCAAGCTTGCGTACTACGTTAGCAATTGTTGATGCTTTCTGACCGATAGCTACGTAAACAGAGTAGATACCAGAATCTTTCTGGTTGATGATTGCATCGATCGCCATCGCTGTTTTACCAGTCTGACGGTCACCGATGATAAGCTCACGCTGACCACGGCCGATTGGAATCATCGCATCAACTGCTTTGTAACCAGTTTGCACTGGTTGATCAACAGATTGACGATCGATTACGCCAGGTGCAATTACTTCAACAGGAGAGAAAAGCTCTGTTTCAATTGGACCTTTACCATCGATAGGCTCACCTAGTGTGTTCACTACGCGACCTAACAATGCAGGGCCTACTGGTACTTCAAGAATACGACCAGTGCCCGTTACTTTCATGCCTTCCTGAAGGTCAGCATATGGACCCATTACAACCGCACCTACCGAGTCTCGCTCAAGGTTAAGTGCTAGTGCATAACGGCCATTAGGTAATTCAATCATTTCACCTTGCATAACGTCTGCAAGGCCATGGATTCGAACGATACCATCACTTACCGAAATGATAGTACCTTCGTTACGCGCTTCACTCACAACATTGAATTTTTCAATACGTTGCTTGATCAGTGCGCTAATTTCCGTGGAATTAAGTTGCATGCTCCAATTCCCCAAATCAAGACTGCAAAGTATCGCTCAGGCGGTTTAATTTTCCGCGTACTGAGTTATCGATTACTAAGTCTCCAGCTCTAATCACGACCCCGGCAATCAGGGTCTCGTCTACACTGCAATTCAGCTTCACTTTGCGCGCTAAACGCTGCTCAAGCTTCTCACTGATAGCAATAAGTTGATTGTCGTCAAGAGTGATCGCAGAGATCACTGTTGCTTCAATCGTTTTCTCGTGTTCACTTTTCAGGAACACGAACTCATCACTGACATCAGGAAGCGCTTTAAGGCGTCCATTTTCAGCCATTACTTTCAATAAGTTTTGGCCGAACTCGTCAAGTTGCTCACCACACACTGAAACAAAAATTTCAGTCAGTTTATCCGCAGCAAAACCGCTATCCAGAATATCCTGCATAGTCTCGTTTTTAACTACTTCGGCAGCAAAGGTCAGCATTTCCGCCCATTGGGCTAGCTCACCTTTCTCAACAGCAAAATCAAAGGCTGCTTTAGCGTAGGGGCGTGCGATAGTAGTCATATCCGACATGTGCTTGCCCCTTTAATTACAGTTCTGCTGTGACTTTGTTAAGAAGATCAGCGTGCGCATCTTTATCGATAGTACGCTCAATGATTTTCTCAGCACCAATCACGGCTAGAGTTGCAACTTGTTTTCTTAATTCGTCACGCGCGCGGTTACGTTCAGCTTCGATCTCAGCAAGACCTTGAGCTAGAATTTTGTCACGCTCAGCAAGGGCTTCTACCTTTGCTTCGTCAACGATTTGAGCTTTACGCTTATTAGCTTGCTCAATAACATCAGTTGCAGTACGTTTCGCTTCTTTGAGTTGATCAGAAGCATTTGCCTGCGCAAGGTTCAGGTCTTTGGTCGCGCGATCAGCGGCAGCCAAACCGTCAGCAATTTTTTTCTGACGTTCTTCAATCGCTTCCATAATTGGTGGCCATACATATTTCATGCAGAAAACCACAAATAGGAAGAAAGCGATCGCCTGACCCAGCAAAGTTGCATTCATATTCACAACTGCATCTCCTTAAAAAGGGTTGCTAGGGGACCGTTCGTTATTAACCAGCTAGTTGGCCAACGAATGGGTTTGCGAATGTGAATAGTAGAGCGATAACGATACCGATCATTGGAACCGCATCAAGCAGACCCGCAATGATGAACATCTTAACTTGTAGCATTGGTGCCATCTCAGGTTGACGAGCTGCACCTTCAAGGAATTTACCACCTAGTAGTGCGAAACCGATCGCTGTACCAAGTGCAGCAAGACCTACAATGATGCCCACGGCAATTGCAGAAAAGCTAAGTAAAGTTTCCATCACTATCTCCAGTTTATTGTTGTCGGCTAAAGTGCCAGTAAAAATTGAACAAAAATATTTTACAAATAATCGTTAATGATTGTCTTCATGTGCCTGAGACAGGTACACAATAGTCAACATCATAAACACGAATGCTTGAATTGTAATGACCAGGATGTGGAAAATTGCCCACGGTACTGAACCCAGCCATTGTGCCCACCACGGCATCAATGCCGCGATTAGGATAAACACCACCTCACCGGCAAACATGTTACCAAACAGACGCATACCTAATGAAATAGGTTTCGCTAGTAGCGATACCACTTCAAGAAGCAGGTTGAACGGAATCATGATCGGGTGATTGAACGGGTGAAGAGCCAGTTCTTTAGCAAAACCGCCAATGCCTTTCACTTTGATGCTGTAGTAAATCATCAATGCGAAGACACCCAACGCCATTGCCATGGTGATGTTAACATCAGCAGTCGGTACAACCTTAAGATAAGGAATACCTAAACCATGTTCTGCAGCATACGGAAGAAAATCAATTGGCACTAAGTCCATGATGTTCATCAGCATAATCCAGCAGAAAATGGTCAAACCCAACGGAGCGATCAGCGGGTTACGGCCGTGGAAAGTATCTTTAACGTTGGTATCAACGAATTCAACCATGATTTCCACAAAACACTGTAACTTACTTGGAACTCCTGATGTCGCCTTTTTCGCTACTGAACGGAATAACCATAAAAAGGCTATACCCGTTAAGACAGAGAAAAATAGGCTATCTATATGAACCGTCCAGAAGCCACCATCACCCACTGCCAAATTGGTCAGGTGGTGAGAAATGTATCCTGACGGCGTTAGCGCTTCACCTGGCGCAGCCATAACTCATCCTATTTGTTGTTGTTAATGAATAAAACCGGCCCAAAGATATTGATACCCAGAACCAGCAAATAGGCCAGTTTGAGGGGAACGAGTTCCACCTCCATATACAGGAAAACAACGGAAAACAGGATGACTGTGATGAGAATCTTCAATGCTTCACCACCAAAAAAGGAGGCCATCACCAATCGAGCCTTAGAGGCACCACTGAAGAGAAAAGCACAACCAGCAAATGCCGCGTTAGCAACAATAAAGATGCTACCACCGATAAGAGCTGAGACTCCCCAGTCAACACTGACAGCAAACACCGCCATTATTGCCGTTGTTAAAACGACGCCAGATTGTAACAACAGTAGCCTTTTCGCCAATTGGCGGCCGGGCTTCACTAGCGCCGATACCATGTATTCGTTCCTCGAGTCCATTCCACTGCACAAGTGTCGTGCTGGGAAAACTGCAAAAATTATACGGCTCATTAGATTGAAAGCAATCTAATTGCAGCAAAAAAAAGTGTTAGATTTTACAACACAATAACCTGATCACGTCATTGTAAATTATGCAACATCTCATACACGTTTGGTGTCACACTTCGTGACCAAACATTGCAAGAATTTGCGCTAACTTGTGCGGTTCATCGTAAGCGATAACGAGTTTTCCTCTACCACTTTTTTGCTGATTTAACGCAACATTGGCACCTAACTGCTCACTTAAGCGGCGTTCGAGGTCAACCACTTTAGGATCAGGGACTTTAACTGCGGATTCAACCGCAGGGTTTAGTAACTTTTTAACAAGCTTTTCAGTATCACGCACTGTTAACATTTTGTTAGTAACAATTTGCGCAGCTTCAAGCTGATTTTCATCATCGGTTATCGCCAATAATGCGCGAGCATGACCCATTTCAATCAATCGCTGCTCAACCATTTTTTTCACTGGCAAAGAGAGTTGATTCAAGCGTAATAAATTCGAGACACTCGCGCGAGATTTGCCGACAGCATCCGCGACTTGCTGGTGGGTAAGTGAGAACTCACCTTGCAACTGCTCTAATGCCTGTGCTTCTTCAATTGCATTCAGATCTTCACGCTGAATGTTCTCTATCAATGCCATTGCAATAGCGGCACGATCGTCAATCTCCTTAATAATACAAGGGACTTTCTGAAGGCCAGCTTGACGAGCCGCACGCCAGCGGCGTTCGCCAGCGATAATTTCATACCGTTCTTGAGCAACAAGGCGTACCACAATCGGCTGGATAACGCCTTGGGCTTTAATCGACTCAGCCAGTTCCGCTAAGGCTTCATCAGCCATCACTTTTCGTGGCTGATATTGGCCCGGTTGCAGCTGGTTGAGCGGCAAATCTTTGAAGGTACCTTCCGTTGACAGCGATTGGGCACGTTCAGCATGTTGTTGCTTTGAATGTGCAGCAGAACTGGTAGCCAATAGTGCATCGAGGCCTTTACCTAAGCCACGTTTATTCATGTTCATGTTTAACCCTTAAGACTGCATCGCATCGTCATTATGCGTACTTGTTAGTGTTTGCTCACGTGCAAGCTCATCACGGCGGATTATTTCACCAGCGAGGGCTAAATACGCTTTAGCACCACTTGAGTACTTGTCGTAATACATAGCAGGACGGCCATGACTTGGCGCTTCAGCTAAACGAACATTACGTGGGATCACCGTGCGGTAGACTTTATCCCCAAAATGCTTTTTCAATTGCTGTGAAACTTCGTTAGCTAAGCGGTTGCGCGGATCAAACATAGTGCGCAATAAGCCTTCTATTTTCAGATCGGCATTGACGACTGCGGTAAGCTTACTGATGGTATCCATCAATGCGGTTAAGCCCTCAAGGGCAAAATATTCGCACTGCATCGGTACTAATACCGAATCAGCAGCAGTCATAGCATTGATTGTAAGGAGGTTAAGCGCGGGAGGGCAATCAATAAAGATGAAATCATAGTTATCACGAACTGCAGCTAATGCATTACGCAAGCGTACTTCACGAGCAAAGACTTCCATCAATTTAATTTCAGCCGCAGTCACGTCCCCATTGGCGGCAACTAAATGGTAACCGCCCGTGGTCTCCGTGACTGCAACTTGTTCAAACGGGGTTTCTTCGACCAGAAGATCATAAGCCGTTGCATCAACCTGATATTTATCCACACCGCTAGCCATGGTGGCATTGCCTTGTGGATCCAAATCTATCAGTAAGACCTTACGTTGCGTCGCAGCAAGCGATGCTGCAAGGTTCACGCATGTTGTGGTTTTACCCACTCCGCCTTTTTGGTTGGCGACAGCTATAACTCTTCCCACGAAAAAACCTCAAGCAATTATTCCTTTGCCGTCAAGATTACTAGATGACGCTCCCCATCCAACTCAGGGACTTGCAAAGATTTGACCTCAGTCACAGAACACCATTCAGGTAGCTCTGCAACTTCCTGTTGATCGAACTGACCTTTAAGTGCCATGAAACAACCAGTATCTGCTGGTAAATGATGACACCAAGAGACCATATCGTTCATTGAAGCAAATGCACGACTTAATACACCATCAAAACCGATTTCAGGTTGGAATTCTTCCACACGGCTTTGCACAGGCGTAACGTTGGTAATTTTTAATTCAAAAACAACCTGGCGAATAAATCGAATTCGTTTACCTAAGCTATCAAGCAGAGTAAATGATTTCTCTGGATTCATAATCGCGAGAGGAATACCCGGTAAACCAGGGCCCGTACCAACATCGATAAAGCGATCACCCACAAGGTGCTCGCTAACCACAATACTATCCATGATATGTTTCACTATCATCTCATGAGGATCGCGGACCGAGGTCAAATTATACGCTTTATTCCATTTGTGGAGCAGCTCTACGTAACCAATAAGTTGATCGATCTGCTGCTCACTTACCACTAAATCAGTCTGCGCGATTAATTGCGCTAAACGCTGTTTCACTGTAACGCTCCTATTCGCCTTTTTTCAGCAAACCTTGTTTTTTCAAGTAAACCAATAACAATGAGATTGCCGCAGGGGTAATACCTGAAATACGTGATGCCATTCCAACCGTTTCAGGTCTTGCATCACTGAGTTTGGCAATAACTTCATTCGATAGGCCTTTTACGATGCTGTAATCCATATCAAATGGCAGTTTCGTTTTCTCGTGACGTAGGGATTTTTCCACTTCGTCTTTTTGGCGATCGATGTAGCCTTGGTATTTCACTTGAATCTCAACTTGCTCGCTGGCTTCTGCATCAGGATGCGAAGGGGCAAACGCTTCTAGTTCAGTCAATAAATCATAAGTCACTTCAGGACGGCGAAGAAGATCCTCACCACTCGCTTCACGATTGATCGGCGACTTCAGGATCTTATTCACATTTTCTACATGATCCGAACCGGTATGGATCCAAATATCTTTTAAACGCTGGCGTTCTTTCTCGATATTGTCCATTTTTTCATTAAAGCGTGCCCAACGAGTATCATCCACTAAGCCAAATTCACGGCCAGCTTCTGTTAAACGAATGTCGGCATTATCTTCACGTAGTAACAGGCGATATTCAGCACGTGACGTAAACATGCGGTACGGTTCTTTAGTACCCATGGTCGACAAATCGTCAATCAACACACCCATGTAAGCTTGATCACGACGAGGACTCCAGCCATCTTTGCCTTGTGCCTGTAACGCGGCGTTCATACCCGCTAGCAAACCTTGAGCGGCCGCTTCTTCATAGCCTGTAGTACCGTTGATTTGACCCGCAAAGAACAGACCTTCGATAAATTTAGTCTCAAAAGTTTGCTTTAAATCACGCGGGTCAAAGAAATCGTATTCAATCGCATAACCAGGTCGAACAATGTCGGCATTTTCAAAACCTTTCATTGAACGCACAATTTTCATCTGTACATCAAAAGGCAAACTGGTCGAGATCCCATTCGGGTATAACTCGTGCGTCGTTAGACCTTCAGGTTCAATGAAGATTTGGTGACTGTCTTTGTCAGCAAAGCGCATCACTTTGTCTTCGATCGATGGGCAATAGCGCGGGCCAATGCCTTCAATCACACCAGAATACATCGGACTGCGATCCAAATTATTACGGATCACATCATGTGTATTTTCATTGGTGTGGGTAATAAAACATGGGATCTGACGAGGATGATCCGACTGCTTGCCCATAAAAGAGAACAGGGGCGTAGGATTATCACCGTGTTGTGCTTGAAGCTGGCTAAAATCAACCGTACGCGCATCAATGCGTGGTGGTGTACCAGTCTTTAAACGATCAACTCGGAAGGGAAGATCACGTAGTCGATTTGCCAACGCAATCGACGGTGGATCGCCCGCACGGCCGCCGCTGTAATTTTCAAGACCAATATGGATCTTTCCACCAAGGAAAGTACCCACAGTCAGTACTACGGTCTTGGCACGGAACTTAAGTCCCATCTTGGTTACTGCACCAACAACACGTTGATTTTCAACAATAAGATCATCAACCGATTGTTGAAATAGCATTAAATTTGGTTGATTTTCAAGGGCTTCACGTACAGCTGCTTTGTACAAAGCACGATCGGCTTGCGCACGAGTGGCGCGAACCGCAGGGCCTTTCGACGAATTTAACGTACGGAATTGGATCCCGCCTTTGTCAATCGCTTGAGCCATCAAGCCGCCAAGGGCATCCACTTCCTTAACCAGGTGTCCTTTCCCGATCCCGCCAATGGCTGGGTTACATGACATTTGACCCAATGTGTCGATGTTATGGGTTAAAAGTACGGTTTTTTGACCCATTCGAGCAGCAGCCAATGCGGCTTCAGTACCGGCATGACCACCACCAACCACGATGACATCAAAATTTTCCTGGTAAAACATGGAACTACCTCAGGTATTTAAATCGCCAGTGAATTAGCTTCAAGCAAAGGGGGAGTATTCTAACTTGTTTCGTGGAAAGAGAGAATCTTTCATCAAGATCATTTGATCATCGAAAGTGCCCTGCTTAAATATATATAAAG
>NZ_NOIF01000099.1 GCF_002265265.1 Photobacterium sanguinicancri | reverse complement strand
GGTCTAACTCCCAATGAGTCAGAACGATTATATTGGGAAAGCTCTAAAACCGTGACCAATTTTAGTTGACCACTACAGTAATCGTCTAAAATGATCTGTGCTTTTCGTTGTAGCAATTCATTTTCTTCCGCCCAGCGGAAGGCTTCATCAATTTGAGGTGTGGTACACAGGGTCGAAAAAACGGAAGAATAGCTACGTGCATGTACCGCTTCCATAAAGGCAATATTAGTGAGTACGGCTTCTTCATGCTGCGTTCTAGCGTCTGCCATCAACGCGGGCGCACCAACGGTATTTTGTATGGTGTCGAGTAGGGTTAATCCAGTAAAAACCCGAATGGTTAGTGTTTGTTCTTCTTTGGTGAGCTGTTTCCATGTTGGGATGTCATTGGACAAAGGGACTTTTTCTGGTAACCAGAAGTTCACCGTGAGTCGGTTCCAAATCTCAAGATCTTTATCATCTTGCATGCGATTCCAGTTGATTGCTCTGACTGGCTGCGGAATGGTCGTTACTGTCATAGTGGGTTCTCCGTAAATCAAAGTGTGCAAGAAACACAGCCATCAACCTGAGTGCCATCGAGTGCTTTTTGGCGCAAACGAATGTAGTAAAGAGTTTTAATTTTATTTTTCCATGCGTAAATCTGCGCTTTATTGATATCACGCGTCGTGACGTTATCGTTGAAGAATAAGGTTAGCGATAAGCCTTGATCGACATGCTGAGTGGCGGCGGCATAGACGTCAATAATGGCTTTTGCCCCTATTTCGTATGCGTCGCGATAGTACTCAAGGTTTGTATTGTCGAGGTACGGGGCAGGGAAGTACACGCGGCCGATTTTACCCTCTTTACGTATTTCCACTTTTGCCGTTACAGGGTGAATGGATGCGGTAGAATCATTGATGTAGCTGATTGAGCCTGTCGGTGGGATCGCCTGTAAATTCCGATTGTAGAGACCGTGCTGCATGACTTGTTGCTTGAGCGTCGCCCAGTCATCTTGGCTAGGTAGTTTTAAGCTTAACGTTGCGAGTAACGCCGTGACTTTTTCAGTTTTGGGCTGAAAACTCTGGTTTAGATATTTATCAAAAAATACGCCACTTGCGTAACTTGACTTGTCAAAACCACAAAAGGTCGCTTGCCTCTGTTTTGCGAGTTGATTAGAGGCGACAAGGCAATGGAATAGTACGGTAGCAAAGTAAACGTTAGTGAAGTCGATGGCTTCTGGGCTGTCGTAGTGGATGTTTTCTCTTGCTAAGAATCCGTGGAGATTCATTTGACCAAGACCAATCGCATGGCTTTCGTCATTACCTTTACGAATGGAAGGAACACTGTCTATCGCAGACATTTCTGAGACCGCATTCAGTGCTTTTATCGATACCGCGATGGTTTGTGGAAGGTTAGCGCCATCTAAGGCTGTGGCAATGTTAATTGAGCCTAAGTTGCATGAGATATCACGTCCTAACTTTGCGTAGCTTAAGTCATCGTTAAACTCAGATGCGTCATTCACTTGAAGAATTTCAGAGCACAAATTAGACATGTTAATCCGACCTTCGATGGGGTTTGCCTGATTAACGGTATCTTCAAACATGATGTAAGGGTAACCAGACTCAAACTGGATCTCGGCCAGTGTTTGGAATAAGACTCGTGCGCTGATCTTATTTTTACGGATCTGAGGGTTATCCACCATTTCTTGGTATTTTTCTGTCACACTAATTTCAGAGAAGGGGATACCATAAATTTTTTCGACGTCGTACGGCGAAAACAGATACATATCTTTATTTTGCTTAGCGAGTTCTAAGGTAATATCGGGGACAACAACCCCTAAACTTAGAGTTTTAATCCTGATTTTTTCATCGGCATTTTCACGTTTTGTATCTAAAAACTGCATAATGTCAGGATGATGAACATTGAGGTAGACTGCGCCAGCCCCTTGCCTTGCCCCTAGCTGATTGGCGTATGAGAAGCTGTCTTCGAGCAATTTCATTACTGGCACCACACCAGAGCTTTGGTTGAGGATCCCTTTAATTGGAGCCCCTTGTTCGCGCAAGTTACTCAGCAAGAGTGCAACTCCACCGCCTCGGCGTGACAGCTGTAATGCGGAGTTGATTGCTCGCCCAATACTTTCCATATTGTCTTCAATTCTTAGCAGAAAGCATGAAATCAACTCGCCCCGACTTTTCTTACCTGAATTGATAAAAGTGGGTGTGGCGGGTTGAAATCGCTGGTGGATGATTTCGGTCATTAGTTGCAGAGCAAATGTTTCATCACCTTGCGCTAACGTTAACGCAGTCATGACGACTCGGTCTTCAAATCGCTCCAAGTACCGCTTTCCATCTCGGGTTTTTAGGGCGTAAGACGTAAAGAATTTATATGCGCCTAGGAAAGTACGAAAACGAAATTTTACTTGATAAGCCGCATTCCAAATTTGGCGAATGAATACAGCGCTATATTGCTGCAAAACGTTGGGTTCGTAATACCCTTCGCAGATCAGATAATCAAGTTTTTCACTCAAGTTATGAAAGAACACAGTGTTTTGATTAACGTGTTGTAGAAAGTACTGACGGGCAGCCTGTTTGTCGGATTCGAATTGAATATTTCCATTTTCGTCGAGCAGATTGAGCATCGCATTGAGCTCATGGTAGTTCAAAGAATGATGAGTGAATGACGTGTCCATGATGGTTCCAAAATTGTTTTAGCCCGTGACGTACCTTGTGTACATCTTGTGGTGTTCCTGACAGTTCAAATCGATACAGCAGTGGCACGTTGCACTTACGTGAAATAATGGTGCCTGATTGGGCAAATAACGCGCCGAAGTTTCGATTCCCAGATGCAATGACCCCTATTAGTAAAGAGCGTGTTTGATTGTTATTGAGTGCTTTAATCACAGATTTAGGGACAGCGCCGCGTCCTTGTCCATCGGCATAAGTTGGGCACACCAGCACAAAAGCGTGTGTTATTTTGGGTGTGGGTTCACCAGAATCTAGCGGTAAACGCAGCGCAGGTAGACCAAGCTGTTTTATAAAGCGTTCGGTGTTACCCGAAGCGCTGGAATAATAAACAAGCATTAGCTGAGCTGCTTGATCATATCGGGACGAAACCCTGACCAATGATGCGAACCCGCGACGACAACAGGTGCTTGCCTGTAGCCCATAGATTGAACTGTGTTCATCGCAGAATCATCTTGAGTTAGGTCGATAACTTTGTGCTTAATTCCTTTCGTTTGAAGTGCTTTCACCGTCGCTGTGCACTGCACGCACTGAGGCTTTGAATAAACAATAATATCCATTTTACTTCCCCTTATATCAATCTTAATGATAATCATTATCCTGCGCCGCTCTATATATGGTATTTGTAAATAATGAAATGTCAATATGTTGTGATTGCATCTAAACCCATAGAAACTTAATGGTTGAATATTAATTGATAATCAATATCATTCTCGTTTGTTGGTGCGAATTGATAAATGGAATGAGGACTGCAACATGAGCGTTCAACGTTCAGAATCAACTGAAATTTCGATTCATGACATGGAGTGGAAGGGGATTAGCTTATCGGAGTCGGCAGCTTGCAGGATTAGACAGCTATCTTCAGATGGGCAGCTATTTCATTTAAGTGTACGACCTTCAGGGTGTACGGGTTTTGCTTATGAGGTAAAGCTTATTAAACAAGTGAAACAATCAGATCTTAAGTTTAATTCTAGGGACGTAGCCTTCTATGTTGCCCTGACTGCAATGCCCATGCTTGATGGCACGAAAATAGATTTTGTTCGCCAAGGGTTAAATAGCAGCTTTGTTTATCACAACCCCAACGTCAAAAATATGTGTGGTTGTGGTGAAAGTTTCGGAGTTTGACAATGTGTGCTGTTGAAACACAACCAGAAGTGGAAGAGATGCTGCAAAGCAGCAACTACAAGCAAGGGTTCTACACCGAATTATCATCAGACACTTTGTCTGTAGGGCTGAATGAAGATGTAGTGCGTGCGATATCGAAAAAGCGTAATGAGCCCGATTGGATGCTGGCATTTAGGTTAGACGCTTTTCGTAAATGGCAGAAAATGGAAGAACCGCATTGGCTTAAAGCTGAGTATTTTGGTCTCGATTATCAAAGTTACAGTTATTACTCTGCGCCTACTTGCGGAAAATGTGATGACTCGACAAACGACGATGATGATGGTTCGAATGCATTTTTAACCAACGAGGTGGAAGCGGCGTTTAAGCAATTGGGTGTCCCTGTTAGAGAGGGGGCTGAAGTTGCGGTGGATGCTATTTTTGATTCTGTTTCTGTTACCACAACCTACCAGAAAGAGCTAAAAGAGCAGGGCATTATTTTTTGCTCATTCAGTGAGGCTATTCATGAATACCCTGACTTAGTACGCCAGTATCTGGGCACAGTTGTTCCTGCTGATGATAACTTTTTTGCCGCTTTGAATGCCGCCGTTGCCTCTGACGGTACCTTTGTTTATATCCCTCAAGGGGTTCGCTGCCCGAGAGAGCTTTCTACTTATTTTAGAATTAATCAAGCAAAGACGGGTCAGTTTGAGCGCACCATCTTGATTGCTGATAAAGGCTCATATGTTAGCTATATCGAAGGTTGCTCGGCGCCAGTGCGTGATTCTTATCAGTTACATGCTGCAGTTGTTGAGGTGATTATTCATCAAGATGCGGAAGTGAAATATTCGACGGTGCAAAATTGGTTTTCAGGTGAAGAAGAAACCAAGGGCGGCATACTTAATTTCGTGACAAAGCGAGCGGTTTGCGAAGGTGCTCATAGCAAGATGTCTTGGACGCAGTCAGAAACAGGTTCCGCTATAACATGGAAATACCCGAGTGTGATCTTGAAAGGCGATCACTCGGTGGGAGAATTCTTCTCTGTGGCGCTGACTAACGGTGTTCAGCAGGCTGATACTGGCACCAAGATGATTCATATCGGTAAAAACACGCGCTCAACGATTATTTCCAAAGGTATCTCGGCGGGTAAAAGCCAAAACAGTTACCGAGGGCTTGTGAAAATATTAGCCAATGCGCAAGGCGCTCGTAATTTTACCCAATGTGACTCGATGCTGATTGGTGCAGATTGTGGCGCCCATACATTTCCTTATGTTGAAGTTAAGAATCCGAGTGCTCAGGTTGAGCATGAAGCGACAACCTCTCGCATCGGTGACGATCAGCTCTTTTACTGTACTCAGCGAGGGATCAGTGAAGATGATGCTATTTCGATGATTGTTAATGGATTCTGTAAAGACGTATTTTCTGAACTACCGCTCGAGTTTGCGGTAGAAGCGCAAAAACTGCTTTCGATTAGCCTCGAACACAGCGTGGGGTAAGCAATATGCTACAAATTAGTGATTTACATGTCAGTGTTGAAGATAAATCTATTCTGCAAGGTATTGATTTACAAGTTAAGCCCGGTGAGGTCCACGCGATTATGGGCCCTAACGGCTCTGGGAAAAGTACCTTGTCTTCAACATTGGCTGGCAAAGAAGATTACCAAGTAGATAAGGGGACGATAGTCTTCAAAGGCAAGCAATTGACCGAGCTCGATCCTGAAGAGCGAGCGGGCGAGGGCGTTTTCTTAGCGTTTCAGTATCCGGTTGAGATCCCTGGGGTCAGTAATAAACTGTTTTTGAAAACCGCGTTGAATGGCATTCGTAAATATCGCGGTGAAGAAGACATTGATCGGTTTGATTTTGAAGATTTACTGGAAGAAAAAGCCCAATTACTAAAAATGCCTATGGATCTGTTACAGCGCTCAGTCAATGAAGGGTTTTCGGGCGGGGAGAAAAAGCGCAATGATATTTTACAAATGGCGGTGCTATCTCCGCAGTTGTGTATTCTAGATGAGACTGATTCAGGGCTCGATATTGATGCACTAAAAGCGGTTTCGGCAGGCGTGAATGCCCTCAGGGATGGCAAGCGTTCATTTATTATGGTGACACACTACCAGCGTATTTTAGATTACATCAAACCTGATTATGTGCATGTGCTCTACAAAGGCAAAATAGTGAAATCGGGTGACCACACATTAGCAAAAGTACTAGAGGAAAAAGGCTATGGGTGGATCACTGGTGAAGAATGATGTGGCACTAATGAAAGATCTGGAGAGCATGGTTCAGTCTGTTCATTGGCAGCAACAGCAATGGGAAAAAATGATCGGAGTTGGGCTTCCAGCAAATAAAGATGAAGCGTGGAAGTACACTTCACTATCAGATTTTAAACAACAGCCACTCCATTATGCGGCTTTTCAACCAGCAGACAATATATCTTATGACAGCTTAAGCCTTAATTTTGATGGCTATCGGTTAGTGTTTTTTGATGGTCTATATTCGGTGCGTTGTTCTGATTGGATCCCAAACGCAATCATTACTCCTGTAGATAAATTATCTGGCCTTGATATTGATGCATTGTCGAAATCTATTCAGCCAGATGCATTTACTTACCTGACTGACGCCACGGCAACAGGGGGAGTATTGATTGAGGTTAAGCCCGATACCGTGATTGATAAACCGATTTACTTGCTTCATATCAGCAGTGGAATGAAAGGTGAAGTGTGTAGTTATCGTCATCATGTAGAACTGGGGCGCTTATCCCAATGTGAGGTGATCGAGCATCATATCTCCTTGGATCAAGGAGGGGGAGTAACGTTATCTCGTTTGAGTGCTGATGTGGGTAAAGGGGCGCATTTTTATCACACTAAATTACTAGAAGAATCGCCACGTCAGCATCATTTTGGTCATAACGATATCATTGTTGATCGTGATGCTAGTGCTCAATCAAATTGCTTTATGCTGTCAGGGTTATTATGCCGTCATCAAACCAGTAGCCTTTTACAAGGCGAAAATGGTTTTGTCGAAATGAATAGCCTCGCTATGCCAGATCATCAACAAACCTTTGATAGTCGAACTTATCTTAGGCACCGAGCAGCGTATTGTCATAGTGAACAATTGCATAAGACCATAGCGAGAGGTGCGTCCAATGGGGTGTTTGATGGCATGATCTATGTTGAACCCCGTGCGCTTAAAACCGATGGGCAGATGGATAGCCACAACTTGCTATTGAGTGAAGCGGCTCAAGTAAACTGTAAACCTCAACTTGAGATATACGCTGATGATGTGAAATGCAGCCATGGCGCGACGACAGGCCAACTCGATTCGAATCAGATCGAATATATGCGTGCACGAGGGATCAAACAGGTGAAAGCGGAGCAGATGATTATCTTTGCGTTTGCCGCTGAAGCCGCGTTTAAGATCCGTCACCCATTGGTGCAACAATACGTATGTGACAAGTTGGAGCTCACTCTGTCTCAACACGCGCCTCAATACGGCTCTCAAGGAGGGCGTAATGACTGAAATCACGTCAATAAATAGCCCTTGGTTCGAAGATTTCCCCGCGTTAAAAACCGAGGTGTATCAAAAGCTGTTGCGCTATCTTGATACTGCCGCGACCGCGCAAATCCCAAGCGCTGTAATAGACAGAATGACGCGTTTTTACCAAAACGACTACGCCAGTGTACACCGTGGCGTTCATTATCTGAGTGCTAAAGCTACGCAAGAGATGGAGCAAGTAAGAACTCAAGTGAGTGATTTTATCGGCGCTGAGTCGGTTAACAACATCATCTTTACCAAAGGGACCACTGAAGCTATCAACCTTGTTGCGCATAGTTATTTGAGATCGCAGCTCTCCCCGAGGGATGAGATCATTGTCACGGAAATGGAGCACCACGCGAACATAGTGCCTTGGCAACTGTTATCGGAACTTTGTGAAGTCACGATCAAGGTTTGGCGGTTGAATGAAAAGAATGTGTTGGACTTGGATGATCTCAAGCTTTTAATCACTAACCGGACACGCCTGATTGCCGTTACCCACATTTCTAATGTACTCGGTACTGTCAATGCAATTAAAGCGATCATTAATTATGCACATAAACGCAACGTTCCTGTTTTAGTCGATGGCGCACAAGCAGTGATGCATCAACAAGTTAATGTGGCTGATTTGGATTGCGATTTTTATGTCTTCTCAGCACATAAGCTCTATGGCCCGACGGGAACTGGGGTTTTATACGCAAAGCGTCGTCACTTGGAACGTATGGTGCCATGGGAAGGTGGGGGCGCAATGATCGATCAAGTGACTTTGCCTATGGGAACGACTTATGGAGAAGCCCCCTGGCGTTTCGAAGCCGGTACGCCAAACATTGCGGGCATTTTGGGTTTAGGTGCGGCAATAGAATATATCGAATCGGTAGGACTGGCAGAAATTGCCAATTATGAAAGCCAGCTGATGGCGTATTTGGTCGATAGCCTTACTCAAGTAAATGGTATAGAGATCTATGGCAACGACGACAATCGAGTGGGTGTGGTGGCTTTTAATATGAAAGGCTTGCACTCTTTTGACGTTGGCGCATTTCTCGACAGGTACGGTGTTGCCATCCGTACTGGCCATCATTGCGCAATGCCATTAATTAAAAAGCTGGGTCAGAGTTCCGTTTGCCGAGCTTCAATAGGTATGTATACACAATCATCTGATATTGATGCGTTGGTGCAAGGTTTAAATAGAATTAATCAGCTGTTGAGGTAGTGATATGACCCCGGAAAAAATAGTTGGTAATTTCAATCGTTGTTGTGATTGGGAAGAGCGTTATTTGTATTTGATAGAGCTTGGGGAGCGTTTACCAAGTTACCCAGATTCAAAGATGACGGCGAAGCATTTAATAAAGGGCTGCCAGAGTAAAGTATGGCTCGATCTTCGTTATGATTCAAAATCAGGGGTACTTAATTTCTTAGCGACTAGCGATGCAGCCATAGTAAGAGGCTTACTTGCTTTACTGCGGATTGCTTATCACGGAAAACTACCGCATGAAGTGTTACTTTTCGATATCCAAGCTTGGTTTGAAGCACTTGACCTAAAATCTCACCTCACACCAGGAAGAACACAAGGGCTAGAGGCTATTGTGAAACAAGTACAAACAAGAATGGCGGATTAAGCGACGATACCAATTTGATTAAGTTTATTGATTAAATTGGTGTTCGTTTGTTGTTCTTAGATAAGAATGGCAAGTAAGTAGAATAAACTGTGTCGTGATTAGGTGTTGGATATAAAGAGTAGATACAGAAAAAAACGCATTAAAGCGTTTGACCTAAATGATAAGTTTTAGCATGAAGAAAACTGGAGCGGGCAGCGGGAATCGAACCCGCATCATCAGCTTGGAAGGCTGAGGTAATAGCCATTATACGATGCCCGCTTAATTCTGAATTAGATTCAGGAGGTGATTTGCATCGAACGAGATACATAATGGCAAATTTTCAGTTTAAAGAAAGTGCTTATTTCTCGGGTGTGACATGCGTCACATTATTGCTTGTTAAGTGCTTAATAAACAATCTTTTAGCTGTTTTTATCACAGGGTTTGCTCTGAACAAGTGACGCATTCGTTGCGACTCATACCTTCATTGTTCAGAGCAGCTTCAGGCTTAGTATTCCCCTTCCTGTTGTTTCTTCTGTTTGATCTGCCAATGTTCTTGTGGATCGTAGTTGTCATCACAGATGTCGATTGAGAACCCCATGTCGACCACTTCTTTCAATGTGAGGTTATCTGCGAGCTGGGCTGTTTCACCGTGAGAATTCTTAAATTCCATATTTATCTCCCTTGATGCATTACATCAGTGGCTGTACAAGTGACATCTTTAACAGCGATATAAGTTAGAGCTTGCTTCTGTGGGAGCTCATTAAACGTGAGTGCTGACCAGAGAAGCTACCCAGTAACTTATTTACGTTGGTTTAAATATAGGACTCAATAAGCACTTTTTCCTGTTCGCAGCAATTGGGCGAGGTAGGTGCTGTCATGAAAATAGGTTCCACACGCACTCTTCCTATTCAACATCATGGCCTTATGGCGATTTACTATACATTTACATCATCAAACCCATATAAAGAGTAACGTTTTTACGTGATAGCGATTAAACTGTATAAATATACAGTTGTTCGTTTACGGTGATGAAAAGTATGGCTCTACTTCCTTTTTTTACAGAATCAGTTCGTTGTGGTTTTCCGTCTCCAGCTGATGGCCATGAGGAAAGTTTAGATCTTGATGATTTTCTGATCCGTAACCCTAATGCGACGTTTATGCTACGTGCTGCGGGAGATTCGATGACTGATATTGGGATCTACGATGGTGATTTATTGGTGGTTGATAGAGCTGAACCTATAGCGCCTGGGCGGATTGTTATTGCTCGAATTTACGATGAGTTTACTTGTAAGCGTTTAATTCGTCATGACGGAGCGTGGTGGTTGAAAGCGGAAAGTAGCATGATGGCACCTTTCCCGTTACCAGAAGATTCAGAGATCTTTGGCGTTGTGACACGCAATATTCACGATTTACTGAGCGCATAATGGCCATTGCACTTGATGGTTATCGAAACCAAGTTTGGGCGCTGGTGGATGCAAAATCTTTCTATTGTTCTTGTGAGCAGCTATTCGACCCGAAACTTGCCAATAAGCCAGTTGTAGTATTAAGCAACAATGATGGCTGCTGCGTAGCGATGACACCAGAAGCCAAAGCGCTTGGCATTAAGCGGGGAGCACCATGGTTTAAGATTGCGCATGAAGCCAAACGGCTTGGTGTCCATGTTCGTAGCTCTAATTACACCTTGTACGCTGATATGAGCCGTAGATTCATTGAAGAATTAAGCCAGTTTTCACCCCATGTAGAGCAATACAGCATAGATGAAGCGTTCATTCGCCTTGATGGCTTCAAACTAAATGAGCTAACCGAATATGGCCGTGAAATGAAAGCGACGATTGAGCGTAATATTGGCTTACCTGTGCGTGTTGGAATAGGGGCGACACCGACCTTGGCTAAGCTTGGCAATCAAGCCGCTAAACTGTACGAGCAAAAAGTAAAAGGCGTGATCCAGATTGATTCCGACCACAAACGCCGATGGCTATTGGAACGGACAGATGTTCAATCGCTATGGGGGGTAGGCGCGAAAACTGCAACACGATTACAAACCACAGGCATTTCTAGTGCATTGCAATTAGCCGATAGCGATCCGTCGGATATTAAACGGCTTTGGAATGTGGGTTTAGCCCGTACAGTCTTAGAGCTACAAGGCATTGCTTGCATAGATCCTGGTGATATTGATGATGTTAAAAAGCAGATATTATCAAGTCGTAGTTTTGGGGTAGGGATCTCTAATTTTGATGATCTAAAAGCTGCTCTTGCATTTCATTGTCAGCGCGCTGGTGAAAAGCTTCGTCGGCAGGGGAGCCAAGCAAATGTTGTTGGTGTGTTTCTACGAACGAACCGTCATAAGAATACGCCTCAGCATAATCGAAGCAGTGCTATACCGTTAGCGTGCCCGAGCCAAGATACGTATAAATTTTTAGATTGTGCTTTGCATCAACTGGCGCAAATCTACCGCTCTGGTTATGAGTATCAAAAAGTAGGGGTGATTTTAGATGAGTTATCCGATGCGGGGAATGATGCATTCCAACTTGATATGTTTGATACAAGTGCATTGGTCGAGTCAAAACGCAGAGACTTAATGTCGATCAGCGATACAATAAATACCCGCTATAAAAACGGCTTGAAGCCAGCTTCTGTAATGAGCTCGACTAATTGGCACATGAGGCAAGCATTTCGGTCTAATCGCTGGACAACTCGGCTTGATGAACTTCAACACGCTAAGTGCTAGATGCTAAGCACCAAGTTCGATACACAAAGTATTGGGTGTATAGTATTGGATGTATAGTATTTTAGATATTACAGGGGTTGTTCTACATAAACCCTTTGACTTTAATTTGAGTGCCTAAGCACTGTTCTACTAATGCTTGGCGTGTTAATAGCCAAGATCGCCTGTTATTATTTCCGACGGTTATAACTCGCCACCGACCCATTCCCCTCTATAAGAATAAATCCATTTTCTTAATATGCTTATCAAAACTTATAGGTTAACTAACTGTTAGTTAATCTGTAATGATTATGTATCCAACTCGCAACCGCTTAAATCCTGATTTCTCCTCCTTGGTCTTCTAAGGCTAGAAGTCATCCGTAATCTCATCATTAATGACCATTGAGCTTTGGGGTATAAGAAAAATAAGCGTAATGTTTGACGTGTGTTCTTATTTTATATTGTAATTTGGTGTAGCATGCGTTTTTGTACATTCTGACTCGTAAACTAGACACTTAAGCAAAACTAAGTGTGCGGTAGCGTGGGTGAAAACTATTACTTATCAATCGGGCTTATTACACCGGTATGATGAATGCCTGCCACATGTGTGTAAATTTGTGTTGTTTTGATGTCTGAATGGCCAAGCAGCTCTTGGATGTTTCGAATATCGGTACCGCTTTCTAATAGCCGTGTAGCAAAACTGTGCCTAAAAGTGTGGCAGCCTGCTTTCTTCGCAATATTTGATGCCGCGATGGCTAGCTTCACTCGGCGTTGCATTGTTCGATCCATGATGTGGTGGCGTAACTGTCTACCCGTTCGAGGATCTTTGCTGATTTTTGACGCCGAGAATAGATATTGCCAGTGCAATGACTTTGCATGGTTAGGGTATTTTCTTGCTAAAGCAAAAGGCATATAAACCTCACCAAAGTTATTACTTAGATCTCTCTCATGGGTAAGGCTCACTTGTGCAATTTGCTTACTAAGGTCGTTATAGAGTGATTTTGCCAGTAATGTTTGTCTGTCTTTATTTCCTTTGCCACTCCGCACAGTGACTGTGCCTGCATTGAAGTCGATGTCATTTAGCCTCAATCTTAGTGCTTCATTAAGACGAAGACCGCTGCCATACATAAGTTGAGCGATAAGCTTGAAAGGGTAATCCAGTGCATTTATAACAGCTGTTGCTTCACTATGAGAGAAAACGACAGGCAACTTGATCGCTTTTTTTGATTTACAAAAGGCGAGATCATCAACTTGAAGTTTTAAAAACTCACGACATAAAAACACAAGTGCGTTCAGTGCTGTTTTTTGCGTGTTTGGTGATACATTTCGTTTAATCACTAAAAATTCAAGATAAGCTGAAATATCCTCTGAGCGAATGTCATGCTGGTTTTTATATTTTCCATACTTGATAAAACGCACAGCCCAATACAAATAGGTTTTCTCACTACTATAAGCAAGTCCTCGCGCTCGCATATAGCGACAATAACGTTGAGTGAAATTGTTTGAGTGTTGCTTTAACGGGGTTGGTATATCCATACTCAAAAAGTTAGCTGTTTATATATACAGTTAATCTAGATTAGATATACAGTATGTACAAGTAACCAGTAAATTTGATTGTCATAGTCGTGATTAGAGCAAATAACACTGAAAATGAGTGCTAGGTCAGTTTCAAATTAGAGAAAAAAAGATACACGTCATCGATACGTATATCTACCCGCACTGGTAGGTTTTACGACTCGGTTACGTAGAAGAAAATGTTAACCCTATTTAGTGAAGGACAACAATAATGGCTAGGAAATTAATAATATTTGGAAATGGACTGGGAATGGCAATTGATGCTGCTCATTTTTCATTGGCTGACGCTTTGGAAAATATCTGGGAGAGAGATGAGTTTTTAACTCTTGAGCAGCAACAATTGATAGAGCGTTGTTTAGGTAGAGGCGGTGCACCCGAAGGAGAGCATGAGCTAGATTTACTTCATCAAGCAGTAACTTATTGTAAATCTTTGAACAGGATTGGAGATGGTGATGTTCATTGGTTAACAGAAGATGGACAAAGTTTTCCTGAAATAACTGCAACATACATCCATAAAGTAGCTACTCACTTGCACAATTATGATGGTGAATTACCCGATGATTTTGAAAGAAATTTAGTGGAATTCATTAAAACAACGCGTTCTCATGTGGCAACGTTGAATTATGATAAGTTATTGTATAACTCATTCATAGATAACGACATTTTTAACGGTTATCGAGGCTACCTTGTGGATGGAATGCTTGATAGTGGCTTTTCCTCTGAAGCAATGGAGAGGATGTATGGCAATAATTTTGGCTATTATCTGCACCTGCATGGCTCGCCTCTGTTTGTAAATCGAAATGATGAGATTGTTAAGTTACCTAGGCACCGACTTTCTGTTGATAGAAATGAAGCAAGTGAACATGTTGTTTTAACTCATGTAAAACATAAGCCATCAGTCATTGCTGCTTCTAGTGCATTATCGACATATTGGGATTATCTACGGTTCGCACTATCTGAAGCAACAGAAGTAATCCTCTTTGGGTACTCAGGGCTTGATAATCATTTAAATATGCTTCTTCGTCCTTATCTAAATGCTAAACCCTTGAGAATTGTTGAATGGTCTGGAGCTGGTGAGCAGCAAGAGCGTGAACAATATTGGGAAAGTAAACTTGGTCAGGCCGTAGCGGTTGTAAGGTTAGATAACGTTACTGAGTTTGTGGATTGGTAAACCATAGGGTTAACAAAGGCATCAAGGTGACGCGTTACACTCGGCGGTTTTGGTATGAAGTAAGGTGCGCTTTGTGAGTTCAATGTGGCGCACCTTATGCCAAGCGTTATAACGTTGTTTGAATAAGGAGGTTCCTAATGGATGAACAATTAAAATTAGAAATTAATACGATCCGTGATGTTTTAGATTCATTTGAAAAATCAGATTTTGATTCAATGTCTAGTTTTTATCATTCTTCTGGATTTCCAAGAGGTTGTTGCGGAGATGCCACAGATTTATTGGCTCTTTATATAAGTAAGTATCATAATAAAAGTTCAACCTATGTTTGTGGTGTTGGGCTTGGTGATAACCCAAATCAATCTCATGCATGGCTTATTTGTGATGACTACCTTATTGATATTACAGCAGACCAATTTAACGATAAGGGATATAATTTACCTCGCGTAATTCTCACTAAACAGAGTGATTTTCATTGTTTATTTCAAAGTGTCAAATCTCATGTTTTCGACGCAGGTAGTTTAAATCAATCAGCAATACCAAGAGTGTTAATCAAAGTGGTAGGCAAAATGGAAGCTACAGCGTAATCGTTATAACAAAGCAATCAACACGATTTATTACATTCGGCATTGTAGGTTTGCCTTTGGTTTCAGTGTTTAAGGTAGTAAAATTCAGCTAAGCCGTCGTAGTAATAAACGTGTTATTGCGGCGTTACCCGACTTGGTTGAGTTTTTTTGCTTACTTTACTCCGCAGTCGCTGCTAGTTGCTCAATTCCAGATAAATTCGTATGCAGTTAGAGTCGTTAGTCGTTCATAGCGGCTTCCTATTTTTAAACGTCTCAACGACTTGCGTGAATGTTCGCTGGTAACCGCGCCAACTTCATTATCTGTTTTAACTATGGTTCGGCCGTGGCGGTTGATGCTCTGCGTACTCCCAGTTCTTAAACTTCTCAACTATTGCCGTGTCATCATCGAGGAATGCCGCTTTCAATATTGTTGTCGGTGCGCTGGCAGGGAAGTGGTTACATTTTGGTGGTTGCCGAAAGAAATAGCATTGTGGGTGTTGTTCGCGGCTTTAGTTTGGGCTGCGTTGTTATCAATATTGGCGAGCGTTTCTGGTTCATCTTTTCTAGGTAAACCATAGTGCTAACTTCATCGTAGCCGCTATTTTGTGGGTAAACGCGCAGTAATTTTCGTGGTTATAGTTTTGAATTTGTTTACCTTGAGTTAGGTGTTTGTCGCGCTTAATTAGCGCAGTTTTTAGTTTCACTTCATCATGGCAGGCAAGCTGCTTAACCCAAGTCGAACGGCCGGGTAACAAGGCCATTAATACGACCACCAACGCTCGGCATTCTCGGTCTGAATTGGCTGCGGTGTTTTCGGTGGTCTATCAATATTATCGTAATACGTTGTGGCGTATTATGGCTGGCGTTACCCGACTTGGTTGAGTTCTTTTTGTGTACTTAACTCCGCTGTCGCTGTGAGTTAGTCAATTCCAGAAGTATTCGTATGCAGTTAGAGTAGTTCCTCGTTTATAGTGGCTTCTTATTTTTAAACGTCTCAACGACTTGCGTGAATGTTCACTGGTAACCGCGCCAACTCTTTTATTGAGTTTTAACCATGGTTCGGCCGTGGCGGTTGATGCTCCTCGTACTTACTCGCTCTTAAATTTCTCAGCTATTAACGAGTCATCATCGAGGAATGCCGCTTTCAATATTGTGGTCGGTGCGTTGGCAGGGAAGTGGTTACATTTTGGTGATTTCCGAAAGAAATAGAATGGTGGGCGATGTTCGCGGCTTTAGTTTGGGCTGCCTTTTTATCAATTTTATGGCAAATGTAAGGTGCGGCTTCACTAGGTAAACCATAGTGCTAACTTCATCGTTGCCGCTATTTTGCGGGTAAACGCGCAGTAATTTCCGTGGTTATAGCTTTGAATTTGTCAGCCTTGAGCTGGGTGTTTGTCGCGCCTAATCAGCACAGTTTTTAATTGCACTTCATCATGGCAGGCAAGCTGCTTTAACCAAGTCAAACGGCCGGGTAACAAAGGCATTAATGTGACGCCTGACACTCGGCGGTTTTGGTTTGAAGTGTATTTGGTTTTGTAAGTTCAGCGTTGGCGCACCTTATGCCAAGGCGTTACCCGACTTGGTTAAGTTCTTTTTGCTTACCTAACTTCGCAGTTGCTATGCGTTGGTCAATTCCAGATAAATCCGTATGCAGTAAGAATCGTTCCTCGTTTGTAGCGGCTTCTTATTTTTACCGTCTCAACGACTTACGTGAATGTTCGCTGATAACCGCGCCAACTTCTGTACTTTGTATTAACCATGGTTCGGCCGTGGCGGTTGCGACTCTGTGTACTCACCAGTTCTTAAACTTCTCAGCTATTGTCGCACCATCATCGAGGAATGCCGCTTTCAATATTGTGGCCGGTTCGTTGGTAGGGAAGTGGTTACATTTTGGTGGTTGTCGTAAGCAGTAGCATTGTGCGCGATGTTCGCGGCTTTAGCTTGGGTTGCCTTTTAATCAATATTGGCGAGCGTTTCTGGTTCATCTTTCTAGGTAAACCATAGTGCTAACTTCATCGTAGCCGCTATTTTGTGGGTAAACGCGCAGTAATTTTCGTGGTTATAGTTTTGAATTTGTCGGCTTTGAGTTGGGTGTTTGTCGCGCTTAATCAGTGCAATTTTTAACTGCATTTCATCATGGCAGGCAAGCTGCTTAACCCAAGCCAAACGGCCGGGTAACAATGGCATTAATGTGACGCCAGACACTCGGCGATTTTGGTTTGAAGTGTATTTGGTTTTGTAAGTTCGCGTTGGCGCACCTTATGCCAAGGCGTTAAATCTGCCGAGCAAGCTCGGGGAGTGAGCGCTGTCAGATATTGCGTATCTGCTTCTAATATAGCCTAAATTT